>CBDTUV010000161.1:0-6920 GCA_965363575.1 uncultured Pseudorhodobacter sp.
GTGGCGGGTTAAAGCCAATCACGATGGACTGGCGCGCAATGCGGCAAAACTCATCCACCACAAGTCCCCAGTTTTCGGGCGTAGCATAGGCCTCAATCGCTTGATAACAGCAAATAACATCAAAGGATTTGTCGTCATACGCATAAGGCAATGCGCCGGCATCAAACAAATCCACCTCAATCCCAAGGCTTTCGATGATGGGTTGATAAATCCAGCCTAGGTTTTTTTCCGCGCGCGGATTGCTATGGGTCTTTTCAAATGCGCCATCAATAAACTTGGGGCGCACCGCCTTTTTATTATAATTATCCGGCCAGCCCGCGAAATCGGTTCCACGCACCCGGTGGCCGAAATGGCGCCACACTTCCAGCATCGCGCCATGCGCCGTAGAAAACTCCAAGATATCCAGCGGCTTGGACGCGGTCAGCGTTTCGGGGAAATGGTGATTCACTCGCGCCCAGGCCCGCCGGAGGTTTTCTTTTCGCAGCAGATATTTGCGCGCAATCCGAATAACCTGCTTTTCGGAATAGCCGCCAAAGTCATACTGGGCGGGAAACTCGGAAGGGACCGGGGGGCACCACAATTGCCGCTCTTCTTGTTCATTTCTGCGCAATGATCTGCCTCGCACGCTTATTTTTGTTGGGGCCAACATAGGGACCGATGAATAACTTGCCACCCCATTACAGTGCAAACCCTGCTAGAACATTAAACGTTATGATAAATTTCCAACAATAGCGCCGCCGGACTTCAGGCCCAAATCGCCCGCCACAAGGCCAGCGCTTGGGCCGTCTCGGCCACGTCATGCACCCGCAAAATCTGCACCCCCATCGCGGCCCCATGCAACGCCACGGCGATTGAACCGGGGGTGCGGTCTTTGGCAGCCTCGGTCCCGCTGATCGTGCCGATGAATTTCTTGCGTGACGCGCCCAGCAGCACCGGCACCCCCAGATCATGCAGCAGGGGCAAGGCCGCCAACAACGCCAAATTATGCGCTTGGGTTTTGGCAAAACCGATGCCGGGGTCAATGATCATCTGGCCTTGCGCCACGCCGCGCGCCGCCCCAAAGGCCATACGCTCGGCCAGATGATCCGCGACCTCTTGCACGACATCGCCATAAACCGGGTCATTTTGCATCGTCGCAGGGTCGCCTTTGGAATGCATCAGGCACACAGGCACCCCGCGTTCGGCCACCAGATCGGCCAGTTCAGGGTCATAGCAAAAGGCCGACACGTCATTCACCATATCTGCGCCAGCCTCCAATGCGGCCCGCGCCACCGCCGCCTTGCGCGTGTCGATGCTGATCGGCGTGGTGATGCCCGCGTCGCGGATGGCGCGGATCGCAGGGGCCACGCGGCGTATTTCTTCGGCAACACTCACTGTTTCCGCCCCCGGCCGGGTGCTTTCTCCGCCAATGTCCAGAATATCGGCGGCCTGCATCGCACCCGCCCGCGCCACCGCCCCTTGAACCGAAGCCACATCACCACCATCGGAAAAGCTGTCGGGGGTAACGTTCACAATGCCCATGATGCGCGGCCGGTCCAGCGACAAGCCGCACAAAGGCGGGCGGGGCGCGCCAAGCCGTGCAAGATCAGAAGGTGCAAGTTCATCCAAAGCGCGCCTATGCCCATTTAGGGTCACAGCGGCAAACTGAACATACGCGCTACCGGCCAAAGCCTGACACTCACGCGCACCAAACTGAGGAATAGGCCAAAGATATTTGGTCATGGCGCGGCCCATACCCGAACAGGCATTGGCGCATCAGGTGCCGCAGCCCCAATCACCACCAATTCCACCGCATCCAACTGCCCAGCCAACCAAACCGCCAGCGCCACCCCATCGCCTTGCGCCCCACCCACAGCATCCATCACCATCCGGGACGGCGCCCAAACGCTGATCTGGCCGTTTTTCATCGCCCAATCCAGCTCGGTCCGGGTGCCAACCACGAAACAGCGCGCATCTTGCCCTGCCAGCGCCAAGGCCGCCTGCTCAATCGCCAAAAGGTCGATCCGGCGTTGGTTTTGGGGGTCGGCACTTTGCGGAACAGGCAAGGGCAGCGCGCCCACAGTCAGGATCAAGGGCGCATCGCCCCCCAAATTCGTAATCCACTGCGCCAAATGCGGCATCTCTGCCGGTGCAATATAGGCGACCCTTGGGCGCGGGGCCGCGTGCGTCTGCCCCGACGCGACGGCTGCTTTGGTCCGCACAATCTCCACGCCCAGATCATAGGGGCCGCGATCAATCTTTTCGATCCGCACATAGGCCCGCATCGCTTGGGGTTCGCGCAAAATGCGCAGGGCCACCCGTTCGGCCAGCGTTTCCAGCAGGTTGATCCGCTCGGCCCCCAACTCATGGGTCACCGCCTCGGTCAAACGATCATAAGACAGGATAAGGTCAACATCATCGTCCAAGGGCTGCCGCACCGGCGCCACCTCAACCACAATGTTAAAGCGCACTTTTTGGCGCAGGCCACGTTCTTGGGCAAAGGCCCCGATCTCTACCTCGACCACATAGTCGCGCACAGAAATCCGGTCAAACGGGGTATCACCCGCCATCGCCGCTGCGCGATCTGTCAAAGCACCAAAAGCTGGGCCAGAATCGCGGCCAATGTTGGGGCCAGTGTTGGATGTCATATCGTCTCCGCAGCCACCTCGTAAGCACCGCCGGAGTAGCACGCGACCTTAGTGTCGGCCATGCCATATCGCGCCCCATATCGGTCGGGGCGCGACATTGCCGCCTTAAGACGGCTGGCGATAGAACAAATGGCTGCCGATTTTTGCAGTATTGGGAAAGCGGCGCGCCCATTTTGGGCGGACATTGGTGGTATGGAAATGCGTCGCACCATTGGTCAAGCTACGTGGCGCGCCATCCATCATCAGGCGCGCAATCTTGGCCACCCGGTTATAGGCCGCCTTTTCGCGGATCGTATCGGCACGGCCATCGCACGCATAGGAAAACTGGCAGCCATTGCGGCGGTTGGCCCCTTGATTCACGACGCCGCACACCGAGTTAGGGTATTTGCGGCTGTCAACACGGTTCAAAATCACTTCGGCCACGGCAAACTGCCCTTTGACCGACTCGCCACGCGCCTCAAAGTACAGCGCCTTGGCAAGACACGCCCATTGCTCGCCGCCCTGCGCGCCCGGCTGGGACGCGATCCAGCCGCGATCATAGGCGACACGGGTGGCGCCAGCGTTTTGGCGCTCGCCAATAATCATATTTTCGGGAAGCGCATCAAGCGCGCGTTGCTCGGCGCCAATCAAGGACCCGAGCTTTTCTGTGGCACTGTTAGACCGGCTGACAATCGTTTCAGCATTGGCAAAACCAGCCAACGCCACGAAAAGGGCCAACCCGCCCAAGCAGCTTAATCGCACGTTCATTATTTCCGTCCTGGCATCATTTCAACATTGTTCCCGCACGCCGGACGAGCCAGCCCCCAACGGGTAACAACGTGGACTCATAGAGAAAATAATTTCAGGAGTCTACTCCTTGTGGCATTTTTACCACACTTATAGGCGGAAAATGGAGCATAGGGTCTTAACAAACCCATATAACCCATTGATTAATCTAAACTATCATCTTCCCTATCCAACAGCGCCAAATGGGCTGCCGCCAGTCGTGCAAGCGGTACCCGGTACGGAGAGCAGGACACATAGTCAAACCCTGCCTTCCGGCAAAAGGCGATTGATTCGGGGTTACCGCCATGTTCACCACAGATCGACAGGGTTAATTTCTCACGGGTTTGGCGGCCACGCTCGGCCCCGATCAGCAGCAATTCCCCCACACCCTCAACGTCCAGAATATGGAACGGGTCTTCGGGATAGACACCTTGCTGAACATAGGTGTTCATGAACCGCCCCGCATCATCGCGCGACAGGCCATAGGTCATCTGCGTCAAGTCATTTGTGCCAAAGGACAGGAATGTCGCATGCTGCGCAATATCACCGGCCCGCAAAGCGGCGCGCGGGGTTTCGACCATCACACCCAGCTTAAAGGCAAAATCCACGCCTTTGGCATCACGCACCCGCGCGGCCACAGCGTCCATGCGCATTTTAACCAGCTCCACTTCACGCTTGGCCGACACCAAGGGGATCATAATCTCTGGCACAATCGACCCACCGCGCCGCGATACCTCAACCACGGCCTCGAATATCGCCTGCGCTTGCATGTCGTAAATTTCCGGCAAGACAATGCCAAGCCGCACACCGCGCATACCCAGCATCGGGTTGAACTCGGCCAAGGCCTCAGCCCGGCGGGTCACCTCTGACAAAGGCCGGTCTAACGCCTCGGCCAATTCGCGCAAACCTTCGCGGGAATGGGGCAAAAACTCATGCAAGGGCGGGTCAAACAGACGAATACAAACGGGCAAACCCTGCATAATTTCAAAGAGTTGCACAAAGTCTTCGCGCAGTATGGGCAACAGAACTGCAAGTGCCGTGGCCCTATCTTCGGGCGTATCGGCAAAGATCATTTCGCGCATGGCAACCAGCCGCGCCTCTTCAAAAAACATATGCTCGGTGCGGCACAGACCAATGCCCTGCGCCTCAAAGTTCCGGGCGGTTTGTGCATCTGCGGGGGTGTCAGCATTGGCGCGAATATCAATGTCGCGCACATCATCGGCCCAAGACAGCAGCGTGCGAAACGCATCATCCAGTGCAGGCGGCAACATTTCGGCGGCCCCGGCCAGCACCTCACCCGTGGTGCCATCGACGGTAATCACATCACCTTCGGTAAACTTGCGGCCAGATTTTGTAATGATTTTAAGGTCTTTCGCGTCAAAGCTAAGGTCAGACGCCCCCACAATACACGGCAAGCCCAAGCCTCGGCCAATCACCGCCGCATGGCTGGTCATGCCGCCGCGTTCGGTCAACACCCCAACAGCCGAATGCATGCCGCGAATGTCCTCAGGCGCGGTTTCGCGCCGCACGAGGATACAAGGCTCACCGCGCGAGGCACTGGCCTGGGCCGCCGCTGACGAAAACACGATCCGCCCTGTGGCCGCCCCCGGACTGGCCGCAATCCCGCGTCCGACCACATCACGCGGGGCGCGCGGGTCGACTTGCGGGTGCAAAAGCTCAGACAAGGCCCGCGGTTCAACCCGCAAAATCGCCTCTTCACGGGTGATGATGCCATCCTTGGCCAGATCGACCGCAATCCGCAAACCCGCCCTGCTGGACCGCGGCACGCGCACCGCATCAATGACCGCCAATGTGCTATCATCAATGGTAAATTCGATCTGCATCTCTTCGCGCAGCTTGGCGCGGCAGGCCGATCCTTGCCGCGCAAGGCTTTCAAACGCTTCGGGTGCAAGATCTTCCAAGGACGGGCCGCGCGGGTCATGCGTCAAGTAAATCGCATCCGCCGCACGCGCCTTGATTTCGCTGCCTTGGCTTTGGCCCAAAAAGCGGCCAGTGACCTGCTCCAGCCCCGTGACTGGATCAACAAATTGGATCACCCCGCTGCCAGACACGCCTTGGCCGATGCCTTGCGCCATGCCTTGAACGACCAGCCCAAGCGCTGCATCTTCGGGCGCGCCCTTGGATTGGCGCAGCAGGCGGGCAGAGGTGCCCTCCCATGCCCGCGCCATGGACCGCAGCACATCGGCAAGCTGGCGGGCCGGGTCTTCGGGAAAATCTTCGTCCAATTCATCGCGGTAGGCGCGCAATGCATCGCGCAGCGCCTGCGCCGAAGGCTCGGCAATTTCGAACATATCAGGGTCAAGCCGGGCGACATTGACCGCATATCCTTGCACAAATCGAAGGTAGAGCGCGTCCGCCGCCGCTTGGCCTTGGGTCTCAATCAAGGCGGCATGGCGTGCCGCGTTCATCCCGATATTCAAAACCGTCGACGGCCCGCCCCAATCAGGATTGGCCGGGCTGGGCCGGACCGACACCAAAGGGGCATTTCCGAAAAACGCCAAAACCCCGTTGCAATCCAATGACCGCCCTGACGCAATGCCCCGCACCGTCGACGCCGGAAGCGCGACCGTGCGCGGCACCGGCATATCCAACCGCACCAACCGCTGCAGGCATTTCGCCCGCCAACCGTGGCTTTCGGTTGCGATATCCGCCGCAGGGGTGATTTCGGTAAAGTCGGTAATCGGTTCGAGTTTCTGCACTGCGGCAATCCTGTCATTTTCAGGTGCAGCATACGCGGAATGGGGTGTCACGCAAGCCTTTCAGGTATTGCGCGCAGCGTATGGGGACAAAGGGGGGCTGTCTGCCCCCCAACAGGGTTTGCGATAGGGCAAACCCTTCCCCCCCGAGGATATTTTTGAACAGAAAAAGGGGGAAAGGCGATATGCAGGCTAGGCTGACCCAGATTGAGTGCAGATTAGAGCATGCCGATACTTGGTCACGGCTTGGTTTTGCGTTGATCTGCTGGGACGGACCAAACGCAAAACGCTTTAGCCTTCGATCTTGGTCAGGTCGGCCACCGGGGCGCAGGCGGCGCGGATGCGGTGGAGTAAGTTCAGGCGGTTGCGGCGGATGACCTCACTATCGGCATTGACCTGAACCGTGTCAAAAAACGCGTCGATGGGGGAGCGGAGTTTGGCGAGTTCTTGCATGGCGGTCGCGAAATCTTCGTTTTCCATTGCGGGGGCGATGGTTGTTTCTGCCGCATCGAGGGCGGTGAACAGCGCGCGTTCGGCATCGGTTTCCGCGAATTTGATATCGGCCCCGTAGGAATACTCGACGCCGTCCTTGGTTTCCGCTTGGGTCAGGATGTTGTTGGCGCGTTTGAAGCCTTGCAGGAGGTTGGTCCCATCCTCGGAGGTGATGAACGCATTAAGCGCGCGGGCGCGGTTGACCAGCAGGGTGAGGTCATTATTGCCCGGCATCGCAATGCAAGCGTCGATGATATCGTGGCGGATGCCTTCGTCTTTGAGGAAGACTTTGAGACGGTCGTGGAAGAAGGCGATGAGG
>CBDTUV010000162.1:0-6901 GCA_965363575.1 uncultured Pseudorhodobacter sp.
TGTTCGGTCCGCGAAAGCCGTGATTGGCACACTGACTGGTTCGAGCCGACCGAACCCTTCGATGTGATGGACGGCGTCTTTTTGAGGTGTGGTCGGGATGCAGCAGTTGTGAATTGCCACATGACAGGCCTTCTCGAAAATGGCTGGGAGGCGCAAATCACATTGCCGAAGACCCACTTATCGAACTGGCGCGATGCCGCATCGACCGCCACAGACTATTTCGAAACCTATCTGGAAAACTGTGGAGCTGACTGAACGGGTTATTGCGGAATTACTTCGGCGTTCCAAAAACGCTCGTTTTTGGCACGGTCAGGAAAACCCCTATTTTCTGCTGCCACAAACCCAGTTCAGAACCTTAACTATTGTTGAAGGTTTTTGGCGCTCTACCCAATAGTGGTCGTTCGCGCAATATACAGTATCGGTCAATCTGGGCTCAGAGCTGTCCTTTTCATGCCCAATACAAAACCTGTTTTGCGGGGTCAGGTGTCGTCCCCCCAAGCATAGGCAAACCACGGCCGCGTACGCATTAAAATTCGGTTAACAAAAACAGGATTTTTCAACATTATCAACATGTTACAAAATCGTCCGCGCGCGATTCACACCCCTGAATCGCGGTCAATCAACCAGAGAACAAGAAGTGCAAAACATCGCCATCTTTAACCAGATAGGTCTTGCCTTCCACCCGGAACTTGCCCGCTTCCTTGGCCCCGGCCTCGCCATTTCCGGCGATATAATCGTCATATCCAACCGTTTCCGACCGGATAAACCCCTTCTCGAAATCGCCGTGAATAACGCCTGCCGCCTGCGGTGCCAGCGTGCCTTTTGGGATCGTCCAGGCCCGCGCTTCTTTCGGCCCCACCGTGAAATAAGTCTGCAAACCCAGCAACTGATAGCCCGCCCGGATCAACCGATCCAGACCCGCTTCTTCCAGCCCCATTTCACCCAAAAACATCTCGGCCTCATCCGCCGCCAGCTGGCTGATCTCTTCCTCAATCCGGGCCGAAATCACCACCATGCCAGCGCCCTGCTTGGCCGCCATTTCCGCCACCCGCGCCGATTGGGAATTCCCCTCCGCCGCCGAAGATTCTTCAACATTGCAAACAAACAGCACAGGTTTCGACGTCAAAAGCTGCAACAACCGCCAGTTCCGCAAATCATCCGCCGCAATCTCAATCGAGCGCGCAGGCTTGCCCTCTTCCAGCACTTTTTGCGCCATCTGAAGCAGCCGCACCTGATCGCCCGCCTCCTTGTCGCCGCCCTTAATTTTGCGCGCCAAGTTGGCCAGCCGCCGCTCAATCGATTCCAGATCGGCCAGCATCAGCTCGGTTTCAATCGTCTCGGCATCAGCGATGGGGTCAATCTTGCCCTCGACATGGGTGATGTCATCATCTTCAAAGCAGCGCAGAACATGGGCGATCGCGTCACATTCACGGATGTTGGCCAGAAACTGGTTTCCCAAACCCTCGCCCTTGCTTGCCCCCCGCACCAAACCCGCAATATCGACAAAGGTCATCCGCGTTGGAATAATCTGTTTGCTGCCTGCAATCGCCGCCAGCTTTTCCAGCCGCGCATCCGGCACGGCCACATCGCCCACATTCGGCTCAATCGTGCAGAACGGAAAGTTCGCCGCCTGCGCCGCCGCCGTGCGGGTCAATGCGTTGAACAGGGTGGACTTGCCCACATTTGGCAGCCCGACGATCCCCATGCGAAATCCCATGATCTATTCTCCATCCATTTCCCGGCCCTCATAGGCCGAAACAAGGGGAAACCGCAAGTCAAGCCACCCTCACAATCGCATCGGGCATTGATTTCCCCCCCGGCTTTGGGCAAACCGGGTGGCAACAGATATAAGGACGCGCCCATGACCCGGATTGATCAGAAATTTGCAGCGCTGAAGGCCGAGGGCAAGAAGGCGTTTGTGTCCTATATTATGGCGGGCGATCCGGATGTCGAAACGTCCCTCGCCGTGATGAAGGGGTTGCCTGCCGCCGGCGTCGATATTATCGAAATTGGCCTGCCCTTTACCGACCCGATGGCCGATGGCCCGACAATTCAGCTGGCCGGCCAGCGCGCGCTGGAAGGCGGGATGACGCTGACCAAAACGCTGGCGATGGTGACGGAATTTCGAAAAGGCGACGATACCACCCCGATCGTGCTGATGGGCTATTACAACCCGATCTACAGCCGCGGCGTGGATCTATTTTTGACCCAAGCCAAAGCGGCAGGGATTGATGGGCTGATCATCGTCGATCTTCCACCCGAAGAAGACGAAGAGCTGTGCATCCCCGCGCAAAAGGCTGGCCTCAACTTTATCCGGCTTGCCACACCTACCACCGATGACAAACGCTTGCCCAAGGTGCTGCAAAACACATCTGGCTTTGTCTATTATGTGTCAATCACCGGGATTACCGGTGCCGCCGCCCCCGAGGCCGCCGATGTGGCCCCCGAAGTCGCGCGGATCAAAGCCAAAACTGATCTGCCGGTCATCGTCGGCTTTGGCATCACCACGCCGGATGCGGCCCAAGCGATTGCAGGCATCGCCGATGGTTGCGTGGTGGGATCTGCGATTGTCAAAGACATCGCAGACGGCAAACCCGTGGCCGAGGTTTTGGCCCGTGTCGCAGCCCTTGCCGCAGGCGCGCATCGCGGTTGACCCCGCATAACCGATGTGCGGCTTAAGGTGGGTGCAACCCACCGCCCCTTAATCTGAAAGTCCAAACCATGGTCCTTACCATTCTTGCCCAAGTTCAGGCCGCCCCCGGCAAAGAAGACGCTGTGATGGCCGAAATGCACAAACTGATCGCCGCCACCAAGCGCGAAGCGGGCTGTTTGCAATATGATATGCACCGCGACAACGAAAAGCCGGGGTTTTTCATGTTCTATGAAAACTGGGAAACCCGTGCACTGTGGCTTGACCATATGAAAGCACCGCATTTGGCGGCCTATAACGCCGCGACCAAAGGTTGGATCACCAGCCTGACGCTGAATGAAATGACGCGGGTCGAGTAAAGCCTGCGAAACCTTAGGGGGCCAATATGACAGCGCTTATCGCCGGATTAGACAGTGACCGCTTGCGCCATTTCGCCACGCGTGAGGCGATGCGCTTTGCCGCGAGCCGCCCCAACACCCAGCATGCCTTGAACGTAGGCGATGGGGCGTTTTTGGCTGGTGTGCCGATGCACTGGATGCGCGATTGGCCAATGCCTTTCCCGCTGCTGGTACAAAGCGCCAAGGGGGCGCGGATCACCGATGTTGATGGCTACCGCTTGGATGACTTTTGTCTTGGCGACACCGGCAGCCTGTTTGGCCATTCGCCCGCCCCGGTGGCCAAGGCCGTGGCCCGCCAAGCGCGACAGGGGCTGACCTATATGCTGCCCAGCCCAGACGCGCTGGAGGCAGGGCGGCTTTTGACCAAACGCTTTGGCAATTTCCGCTGGCAGATTGCGACCACCGCCTCTGATGCCAACCGCTGCGCCATTCGGATCGCGCGCGCGGTCACCGGGCGGCCCAAGATTTTGGTGTTCAACGGCTGCTATCACGGCACGGTTGAGGATGTGATGGTCGAGCTGAAGGATGGCGAAACCACCACCCGCGCAGGCATGTTGGGGCAAGTGGCCAACCCTGCCGCCCATGCCGTGGTGGTCGAATTCAACGATTTGGCAGCGCTGCAAACAGCCTTGGCCAAAGGCGATGTGGCCGCTGTGCTGGCCGAGCCTGTGATGACCAATTGCTGCATGGTTTTGCCGGATAACGGTTTTTGGCAAGCGGCCCGCGCCGCCTGTGATGCGGCTGGCACACTGTTGATTATGGATGAAACCCATACTGTTTCCAGCGGTTTGGGCGGTTGGGCGCGGGGCCACGGCTTGCACGCCGATATGTTTGTGATCGGCAAATCGGTGGCGGGCGGCGTGGCCTGCGCGGCTTGGGGGCTTGCCCCCGATCTCGCCCGCCGATTTATGGAGCATGACGCCAAACGCGTGCCCGGCCATTCTGGCATGGGCACCACATTGTCAGGTAACCCGCTGCAATTTGCAGCGCTTCGTGCCAATCTGGACAAGGTGATGACGGCCAAAGCTTATGCCCATATGGAAAAACTGGCCGCAAGGCTGGCGGATGGGCTGGCAGCAGCGATCACAGGTGCGGGCCTGCCGTGGCATGTGGTGCGCGTTGGTGCACGGGTCGAATTTATCTGCGCCCCCGGTCCGTTGCGCAATGGCACCGAAGCGATGGCAGCACACGCAGCCCCGGTAGAACGTGCTGTGCATCTGGGGTTGGTGAACCGTGGCTGCTTGATCGCACCGTTTCACAATATGATGCTGATCAGCCCGGCGACGAAAAAGCGGCAGGTTGATCGGTTGATTGGCGCGTTTGTTGAGGTGTTGGCAGAATTGGCTGAGTGAGGGTTTTGGGGCAGACGCAGGGGGTGCTTTGCCCCCCTGACCCCCCAAGGTATTTGGACCAAGATGAAAGAGGGGCCGCGTTTTGCCCTATGCGAAGGATAGAAGTGATGAGCGTTGAGATAAGCCCCTCTGGGTCAAGCGTGGCAGAGGCCGAGGCGTTTTTGGCAGCCCACCCCGAGATTGAGGCGATTGATCTGGTGTTGCATGATGCCAATGGCATTGGGCGCGGCAAGATCATTCGGCGGCATGAACTCTTGGGATTTTACCAATCCGGGCGGCATTTGCCGATTTCCATTCTGGGGTTGGATATCTGCGGCGAGGATGTCCATGAAACCGGCCTGATCTGGGATCAAGGCGACGGCGATCTGCGCGCTTGGCCCGTGCCGGGCAGCCTGAAACCGCTGCATGGCACCAAACCTGCCCGCGCCGAAGTGTTCATGTGCATGTATTCGCTGGAAGGCGAACCCATGACCTCCGACCCCCGCCATGCCTTGCAACGGCAGGTCGATGCGCTGGCCGCCGAAGGGATGGTGCCGGCGGGCGCGTTTGAACTGGAGTTCTTCCTGCTGGCCAATGACCGTGGCCCCGATGGCCGTGTGCAGCCCGCCCGCGATGTGCTGGACGGGCGCGCGAGTTCCAAGACCGAGGTTTATTCGGTGGACCACCTGCATGGCATGTTGCCTTTGTTTTCAGACATCTATGCCGGGGCGGCCGCGGCCGGGATCAAGGCCGAAACCATGATCTCGGAATATGCACCGGGCCAGTATGAGTTGACGCTGCACTACCGCACCGATGTGATGCAGGCCGCCGATGACCTGATGCGCCTGAAACGGATTGTACGGGCGCAGGCAAGAGCGCATGGGGTGACGGCCTGCTTTATGGCCAAGCCAGTGGAAGATTACGCAGGCTCTGGCATGCATTTCCATGTGTCGATGCTGGATAAATCCGGACGCAATGTGTTTGTTGAGACGGTCGAGGGTGAGTGGTCGCCAACCATCTTGCACGCTTTGGGCGGTTTGCGGACAACGATGGCGGAATCGATGTTGGTCTTTGCGCCCCATGCCAATTCGTGGCGGCGGTTTGTGGGGCAATCCTATGCGCCGGTCAGCCCGTCTTGGGGCGTCAACAACCGCTCCGTTGCGTTGCGCATTCCGGCAGGCGACATCAAGGCGCGGCGCATTGAACACCGGCCCGCAGGCGTGGACGCCAACCCCTATCTGGTCGCGGCCACCGTTTTGGCGGGTATCCGCCACGGCCTTGCCAACCGCATCGATCCGGGCCCTGAAACCACCGGCAATGGCTATGACGGGGCCGAGGCAGGCGGTATGCCCGTCGATTGGCGCGGCGCGATAGAGGCGGCACGCGCATCGCAGTTTCTACAGGGTGCCTTGGGCGAGGATATGCACCGCACCTTTGTCGCGATCAAAGCCGCCGAATATACGCGGGTGGCGCGCACCATTTCCGAAGTGGATTTTGATCTCTATCTGCACACGGTCTGACCCTGCGTCATCAAATGTTTTGCAATCCACTTGGATTATTGGTAAGGAAAACTTACCAGATTAGGGAGAGGCTGCTATGCCCGTGATTACTTGCATTGATGACCTAAAGCGCCTGCACAAACGCCGCACGCCCAAGATGTTTTATGATTACGCGGAAAGCGGCAGCTATACCGAGCAAACCTTTCGGGAAAACACCTCCGATTTTGCCCAGCTTCGTCTGCGCCAAAAGGTGGCGGTTGATATGTCGGGGCGCAGCACGACCAGCACGATGATTGGGGAAAAGGTGGCGATGCCGGTGGCCCTCGCCCCTGTGGGCCTGACGGGGATGCAGCACGCGGATGGTGAGATTTTGGCCGCAAAAGCTGCCGAGAAAATGGGTGTTCCCTTTACCCTTTCGACCATGAGTATTTGTTCCATCGAGGACGTGGCCGAACACACCACCAAGCCGTTTTGGTTTCAGGTTTACACCCTGAAAGACGATGATTTTATGAAGCGTTTGTTTGAGCGCGCCCGTGCCGCGAATTGTTCGGCCATCGTCATTACGGTTGATTTGCAGATCATGGGTCAGCGCCACAAGGATCTGAAAAACGGATTGTCAGCCCCGCCGAAACTGACCCCCGCCTCAATCGCCAATATGATGACCAAAGTGCCATGGGGCCTTGAAATGCTACAAACCAAGCGGCGGTTCTTTGGCAATATCGTAGGCCATGCCAAGGGCGTTTCCGACCCATCCAGCCTGTCGTCCTGGACGGCCGAGGCGTTTGACGAGAGCTTGGATTGGAAACGGATCGCCAAGTTCAAAGAAATGTGGGGCGGCAAGGTGATTTTGAAAGGCGTGATGGACGCCGAAGATGCCCGCAATGCGCTGTCGGTTGGTGCCGATGCGATTGTTGTGTCAAACCACGGCGGGCGGCAATTGGATGGGGCGTTGTCATCCATCCGCGCTTTGCCAAGCATCGTGGACGCGGTTGGCGACAAGATTGAGGTCCATATGGACAGCGG
>CBDTUV010000163.1:0-6787 GCA_965363575.1 uncultured Pseudorhodobacter sp.
GCCTCGGCAAAATGGCATGCCGCGCCCGCCCCGAGCGTCAGGTTCGTAACCCGGCAACGGGTGAAACCATGACCAAAGGTGCCGACAAGCAGGTGAAGTTCACCATCGCTAAGGCATTGAAGGACTCGGTCAACGACTGATCCAAAAGCTCGGCATTGCCGGACTTTTAGGGCCGCCCCAGTATTGGGGTGGCCTTTTTTATTGGCTTGGGGTTTGGTGTTGGAAATATTCAGGGGGCCATTATGTCGAACAAACAATACGCCGTTGCCATGGCCCGCTATAACCTGTGGCAGAATGAAAACCTTGTCGGGGCTGCCTCAACGCTGACTGACGCCGCGCGGCAGTTGGAGCGTGGGGCGTTCTTTGGCTCGATAGAGAAAACCTTTGCGCATATCCTGTGGGGTGATCGGATTTGGCTGAGCCGTTTTGCCGGGACCGATGCGCCGCAGGGCGGTATCGCGCAATCTGTGGCAATGGGGCAAAGCTGGGATGCGTTTTGCACCGCCCGCGCCGAATTTGACCAGCAGATTTTGGCTTGGGCGCATGGGGTCGATCCTGCTTGGTTTGACGGCGACCTTAGCTGGTTTTCGGGTGCCGTGGGCCGTGAGGTGACTAAGCCCAAGCAGAACTTGGTCCTGCAGCTGTTCAACCACCAAACCCACCACCGCGGTCAAATCCATGCCATGCTGACGGCAGCGGGGGCAAAGCCGGGCGATACGGATGTGCCGTTCATGCCCGAACGTTACGACGCGCTGTAAATGGATACCAAGATGGACCTGCGCGCGATATTCATGGGGCTGGCCTTTGCCTTGATGTGGTCATCGGCCTTCACCTCGGCGCGGATGATCGTGGCTGATGCACCGCCTTTAACCGCCCTTGCGCTGCGGTTCTTGGTGTCGGGGCTGATCGGGGTTGGGATTGCGTTCGCGCTGGGCCAAACCGCACGGCTGACCCGCAACCAATGGCGCGCGACCATCGTTTTCGGCATTTGCCAAAACGCGCTGTACCTAGGGTTCAACTTTGTCGCCATGCAATGGGTGGAGGCGTCACTGGCCGCCATTGTCGCATCGACCATGCCGTTGATTGTGGCGCTGGCGGGCTGGCTGATATTTCGCGAACGTTTGCCCGCAATGGGCTATGCGGGGCTTGTGGCCGGGATGATTGGTGTGGCGATCATCATGGGCCACCGCATTTCGGACGGTGTAGACCTGATGGGCCTTGGGTTTTTGGGCATAGGTGTGCTGGCGCTGACATTCGCCACGCTGTCGGTGCGCGGTGCCATGGGTGGGGGCAACTTGCTGATGGTGGTGGGGTTGCAGATGCTGGTGGGTGCCAGCCTTTTGGCGGTGGCCGCGGTCAGTTTGGAAAGCTGGGATATCAACTGGACGCCGCGTTTGGGGTTGGCGTTTGCCTATACCACGCTTGTGCCGGGGTTGTTGGCAACTTGGGTCTGGTTCTTGCTGGTCGCGCGCATCGGGGCGGTGCGGGCGGCGGCGTTTCACTTTTTGAACCCGTTTTTCGGGGTGGTGATTGCGTCCGTTTTGCTGGGTGAAAGCCTGACCCTTTGGGATGTGGCCGGCGTTGTCATCATTGCAGGTGGCATTTTGGCGGTGCAACTGGCCCGCGTGCAACGGGCCAGTTAGCCATTATGCCGCGTCCAAGGTTTTGGTGCGCAAATTGGCAGGGCGTGCCGCGCAGCGTGCCACCCAATCCTTGATCAACGGATCATCGGGCAGCATCTCAGCAAACCATTCATAGGGCGAATGGACCAGCAGATCTGCGGCCGAATAGGTGTTTCCCAGCAACCACGGCCCCTTTTCCAAGGCGGCATGAATACGGGCAATCACGGCGTCATGGTCTCGAAAGGTTGAGGCGAGGCCGGGGTGGGTGATGTCCAACGCTTTGTGGATCAGGACAGGTTCCATCACCGAGCCATACCAATACATCCATGTCAGAAACGCGCCGCGATCGGGGTCGCCGACTTTGGGCGCAAGGGTGTTGGGGAACAGTTCCAGCAAATACAGCATGATTGCACCGGTTTCAAAGATCAGGGTGCCGTCATGGTCTAACAGCGGCACCTTGCCTTCGGGGTGCGGGTTGGACGGGTCGCGCTGGCCCGACCCGTCACGCCGCGGGATGGTGACGCGCTTAACAGTGATTTTGTCCAAAACCCCCATCTCATCCATCAAGGTGATGATGCGCGAAGATCGGGATGGGGCGGCATGGTAAAGCGTTAGCATGGGATGTCCTTTGCGGTTTGTTATGGTGATGGTATAGCAAACCCATCCTGTCAAAAACCGTCAGTATGTTATGGCCCGCTCCGACCGCCTGTTTCGCCTGCTGGATGCCCTGCGCCGTTTGCCGCAGCCGGTTACTGCCGCGTGCTTGGCGGTGGAAACAGAGGTGTCTGAACGCACCCTCTACCGCGATATCGAAACCTTGCGGGCGGGCGGCGCGTTGATTGATGGTGCGGCGGGCTATGGCTATACGCTGGTCGAAGACCCGGCCTTGCCGCCGCAAATGTTCACCCGGTTAGAGGTAGAGGCGCTGGTGCTGGGGCTGGCCGAGGTGCGTATGGCGGGTGATCCGGCCTTGGCGAAAGCGGCCGAGGCGGCACTGGCCAAAATCACAGCCACTTTGCCCGAACGCGTGCAGCGCCAAGCCGTGCATGCGGTGCAGCAAACTTACCGCTTTGAACGCCGCCCGCCTGCGCCTGCCGCTTTGGCAACGATCCGTCAGGCCTGCTGGGATGAGGCGGTGGTTGAGATTTCTTATACCGACAACGCAGGCGCACAGTCAGTGCGGCGCATCTGGCCCTTGTCGGTGGTGTTTTTGGACCGGACTTTGATGGTGTTGGCATGGTGTTGCCTGCGCCAAGGATTTCGCAAGTTTCAGCTTCACCAAATCGCAAATGTCACCTGCACCAAAGACTCGTTTCGCCCGCGCAGGGTGGCTTTGCTGCGGGAATTTTTACAAGACATGCGGGCAGACCGGCGCACAGGGCAAGGCGCGTTGGGCGCGCCGCCGCCTTAGTTCAACTGAAACTGCAGCGGGTAACGCCCGTCTTCAAAATCGCCAAACAGGTCGGACAGGTCCGGGTGGTCAACAGGTTCGCCCGTTTCATCCGGCATCAGGTTTTGTTCCGACACATAAGCCACATAATAGCTTTGGTCGTTTTCGGCCAGCAGGTGATAGAAAGGCTGTTCCTTGGAGGGGCGGCTGTCTTCGGGGATATTCTCATACCACTCATCGGTATTGGAAAACATCGCATCGACATCAAACACCACACCCCGGAAGGGATGTTTGCGATGGCGCAGTACTTGGCCCAAATGGTATTTCGCGCGTGTTTTAAGCATTTGTTGCATCCCCCAGCATTGGTTAGTAATCCCGATGCATGGGTCTTGTCCACAGGACAGACGGCAAAATTAGGAAACAGTCTGTGAACCTCATCCTTACAGTCCTGCAAATTGTAGCGCCGGTTGGACTGTTGGCGGGGGTCGGTTTTGTGTGGGTCAAAGCCGGGTTTGAATACCGGATGGAGTTTGTCAGCCGGTTGGCGATGACGCTGGCCACGCCCTGTCTGATCTTTACCGCGCTCATGAAAACTGAGATTGACCGCACGGCGCTCGCCGATCTTTTGTTTGCGGCGATTACCGCCTATGCGCTGATCACGGTGGTGTTTTGGGGGCTGACGCGCCTGTTGGGGTTAGAGCGGCGGACGTATCTGTCGCCGCTGATCTTTGGCAATACGGGCAACCTTGGGCTGCCGCTGGCGCTGTTTGCCTTTGGGCAGGCGGGGCTTGGCTATGCCGTGGTGATTTTTGCGGTGGCAGGGATCTGGGGGTTCACCTTTGGCGTCTGGCTGGTCAGCCACGGCGGATCACCCCTGCGCGTGTTAAGGGAACCCTTGGTGGCGGGCACGTTGCTGGGCGCGTTGTTTTTGTGGCAAGGCTGGCACACGCCTGTGTGGCTGACCAACAGCCTTGAATTGATTGGACAAATGGCGATCCCGTTGATGCTGATCACGCTGGGCGTGGCGGTCGCGCGGTTGACGCCGGGGCGGTTGCGCCAAGCGATCTGGCTGTCCTTGCTGCGGGTCGCGTTGTGCTTGGCCATTGGCGTGGCAGTGGGGCAGGCCTTTGCGCTGGAACCTGTTGCCTTGGCGGTGCTGGTGTTGCAGGTCAGCACACCTGTGGCGGTGACCACCTATATGCTGGCCAGCAAATACGGGGCCGATGCAGATGCGGTGGCGGGTATGGTTATCGTGTCCACCGTATTGTCGGTTGTGACATTGCCGCTCACTCTCGCTTTTCTGATCTAAGGTTTCGCGCTGCCCCATTTCCCTTTCGTCCGTTTTGCCCTATGTTGTAAAAAAAATAAATGTGCGAGGGGCATATGAGCAGGTTTCTCCGCGCGTCGATCCTATGTTTGTTTCTGTCGTCTTGTGGCGGCGGTGGGAATTTTTCGGCGCCACGTGATTTGGACAATGCGTGCAGCATCGTGCGCGAACGTCCGCAATATTACCGCGCCATGAAGGCGACCGAGCGCAAGTGGGGCATTCCCGTGCATGTGCAGATGGCGACGATCCATCAGGAATCGAAATTCATCGGTGACGCGAAAACACCGCATAACTACATGCTGGGGATCATCCCGATTGGCCGCCAAAGCTCGGCCTACGGGTATAGCCAAGCGTTGGATGGTACTTGGGAAGAGTATCAAAAAGAGCAACGTCGCGGGTCCGCCCGGCGTGACCGCATTGCCGATGCGACTGACTTTATGGGTTGGTATATGGACCAAACCGAAAAGGGGTTGGGTATTTCCAAATGGGATGCGCGTGGTCATTACCTTGCCTATCACGAAGGCCGCACCGGATATGCGCGTGGCAGTTATAACAGCAAGCCGTGGTTGCTGGAGGTGTCGCAAAAGGTGGCGAACCGGGCAGATCTGTACCGCAGCCAGTTGCAAGGATGTGGCCGCTAACGGGCCGATATATGAAATAGAAACGGGGGCGCAGGGCCCCCGTTTTCATGTCTAATGCGGTGCGCGCGCTACTTGCGCCGTTCGGTCGCAATCGTGACGTTGAAAAGCCCCGCGTTCAGCTTGCCGCCCTTTTTCATCTCACCCAAAATCACCGTTGTCTCACTGCCGCTGTCATCGCGGATGATCCATTGCCGCAACTCGGTTGGGCCGTTGGTGAACACCATTTCAATAGAGCCATATTCCGGGTGCTCCGGATCTTGGGCGCGCACGCGGGTCGTGTTGCCGTCTACCGTGTGGCCAACAACCATTTTGGCCCGTCCCAGATCAACGTTATTGGCCAGAATGATCGACAAAGGCGTGCGCGACAGGGGGTATTGCTCGGGCGGTTGGTTGGATTTCGCGTCAAAAATTGCAACGGTGCCGCCGCCGGCCAGCACAAGGTTTTTGTCGGGCGGGTTATATTCAAACCGCGCGCGGCCGGGGCGCTGGATGTAAAGCGTGCCGGTAGAAATGGACCCGTCCGAATTGATCTGGGTAAACCCCACTTCGGCCGTGGTCAGCCCGTTCAAATAGCGCGACAGCTCTTTAAGCGAGATTTTTTCGGCGGCGGCAGGCACCGCCAGCGCGGTCAGCAAGGCCATTGCCGCAAACGGCAGGCCAATCGACCGGAAAAAGGATCTGCGATTCATCTAGGTGGTTCCCACTCATTGCGCAGCGTGCCCTTGCCCCTACCCGACATTCGTTTGCGGGATTAGGTTTTGGGGCAAACCGCTATTGCCTCATGTCCCCTATATAGGGGCGCTTTGCCAATGGCGCACCCCTTTCGCAACAAACGACACAAGGATGTGAGCGGTTCCCTGCCAAGCATAAAGCTTGGTCCCTTGGGGCAGGGGGGGCATGCAGGGGCGGCGGGTTAACACCCATCCGCCCCTTTCTGCCGTCAATGTTCGGGCAACAAAATCTCACGTTTGCCAACATGGTTGGCCGAGGTGATGATCTGGTTTTCTTCCATCTGTTCAACAAGTTTCGCGGCCTTGTTATAGCCGATGCCCAGTTTGCGCTGGATATAGGACGTTGAACATTTGCGATCTTTGGCCACGACAGCCACGGCTTGGTCATAAAGCTCATTCTCGCTGCCATCACCCGACCCAAGACCCAGAACAAGGTCGATATCGCCCTCCTTGTCCTCATCCACGCCTTCGACCACGCCCGACATATAGGTCGGCGGACCGTAAGATTTCAGGTGGTTCACCACCTCTTCAACCTCTTCATCCGACACGAAAGGCCCGTGAATACGGGTTATTTTGGCGCCACCGGCCATATAAAGCATGTCACCCATGCCCAACAGTTGCTCTGCACCCATTTCGCCCAGAATCGTCCGGCTGTCGATTTTACTGGTCACCTGAAACGAGATTCGCGTGGGGAAGTTCGCCTTGATCGTGCCGGTGATGACGTCCACAGACGGGCGCTGAGTGGCCATGATCAGGTGAATGCCGCTGGCACGCGCCATTTGGGCAAGTCGCTGAATACAGGCTTCAATCTCTTTGCCGGCCACCATCATCAGATCGGCCATCTCATCGACGACGACCACAATATAGGGCAAGGATACGGGTGTATCCATTTCCGTCTCAAACACTGGCTCGCCGGTATCTTCGTCAAATCCGGTCTGGATGGTGCGTTTGAACATCTCACCCTTGGCCAGCGCTTCACGCACTTTGCCATTGTAACCTTCGATATTGCGCACGCCCATCCGCGACATTTTGCGGTAGCGTTCTTCCATCTCGCCCACGGTCCATTTCAAGGCGAT
>CBDTUV010000164.1:0-6782 GCA_965363575.1 uncultured Pseudorhodobacter sp.
TTTTGGGCGCAAGGCCCACAAGGCGGGCGATGGCGGCCCCGGTGCGGCCTTTGGCGCGCGCCTCAAACCAGCGGCCCAAAAGGATGAGGGTGACGATGACGGCGGCTGCCTCATAATACACGGCGCGGGCGGTGCTGGGCAGGAGGCTGGGCGCAAAGGTTGCGATCAGGGAAAAGCCGTAGGCGGCGGCGGTGCCGATCATCACCAGCGCGTTCATATCGGGGGCGCCGTGGCGCATGGCGGCCCAACCGCGGGTGTAGAACACGCGACCCGGCCCGAAAAGGACGGCGGTGGTCAGGGCAAACTGGATGTACCAACTGGTTTGTGTGCCAATGGTACCTGCGATAAAGTGGTGGAAGGCCGGGACCAAATGCCCACCCATTTCCAGAATGAATACGGGCAAAGCCAGCACCAAGGCGGTTAGCAACTGCTGACGAAGGGCGTGAATTTCTTCGGCCTTGTGGTCATCCCCATGTCCAACATTGCCCGCGCGTTCTTGCAGTTTTGCAACATAGCCCGTTGTTGCAATCGTGGAAATCAAGGTGTCGGGGGTCAGTGATCCTGTCAAAAATCGAACCTCGGCGGATTCGAGTGCAAGGTTGACCCGCGCCTCGGTTACACCCGGCACGGCGTTCAGGGCGCGTTCGACCCGGCCGACGCAAGATGCGCAGGTCATGCCTTGGACATCGAGCGTCACAGTCGCTTCTCGCGCGCCGAACCCAGCATTGGCAAGGGCCGTGGCGATTGCGGGGGCAGATCCTCCGGCCACGGTTGCGGTGTTGTTTGCAAGGTTTGCCTGTGCTGGGCCTGCGCCGTCGATGGCGGATAAGATCCGTTCCACCCGGCCCACGCAGGACCCGCAGGTCATACCTTCGACTTCAAACACATATCCGGCCATTGCGCCCTCGCTTTCATAACCCTTACATAGGGGTTCTAGTGACTGGAAGGTCAAGCCCTTTGCGCAATAATTTCAGGGCTTGACCTTGCCATGGGGGAAAGCCCTAGGGTGGGGAAGATAAAAGGAGGCTTTATGACCACGTTTTCCATTCCTGATATGACCTGCGGCCATTGCAAAGCCGCAGTCGAGGCGGCGATTCTGAAACTGGACCCTGCGGCCAGTGTTGTGGTCGACCTGAAGACGCGCCGCGCCGAGGTGACATCGACAGAGCCGGATGAGGCGCTGATCAACGCGTTGAATGCCGTGGGGTTTCCGGCGCAAGCGGTCTGAGGCGGCTTGCCCACAAAGCTTGGGCAGGCCAGTATGCCCGCGAAGCAAGCGGAGCATGTGATGATCCTTGAAAATCGGCTGTTTGAGGCGTTGAAACTGGGCGATACGGCGCAGGCCACGCGGCTGTGCACAGCGGATGATCTGTATATTTTTGCCGCCGCCACCGGCAACCATAACCCTTTACACCTGCCGGGGCTGGACGGTGACGGCGATGGGCAGGCCGAGGCGATGGTGCCTTCGGCCTTTGCCGCGTCTTTGGTGGCAGCGCTTTTGGGTACGCAACTGCCGGGGCCGGGGATTGTGACGCTGGCGCAAAGCTATACGTTCCATGGCCGCGCCCATGCAGGCGATGAATTGGTGACTGTTGTGACCGTGACGGGGCTGGATAAGGGGGTCGTGACCTTGTCGGCGCAAGTGACGCGCGAACGCGACAAAACCCTTATTTTGGAAGGGGTTGTGCGGGTGCAAGCGCCGACCATGACCTACCGGGTTGAAGGGTCGACGCTGCCGGGGCTGACCGTGCGGCGGCACCGCCATTTTGAGGCATTGCTGGCACGGGCTGAGCCGTTGCCGCCGTTGCGCACCGCCGTGATTTGCCCGGAAAATGCAGCATCGCTGGGGGGCGCATTGCTGGCGTTGAGGCACACGATCATCACACCGATTTTGGTGGGCCATGCGGGCAAGATCGCTGTGGCTGCTGCCGAACTGGGGGCTGATTTGGCGGGAATTGAGGTTATTGATTGCCCGCTGCACGTGGATGCTGCCGCCTATGCTGTGGCGCTGGTGCATGAGGGGCGGGCAGATGCCTTGATGAAGGGCAATCTGCACACTGATGAAATGCTGCGCCCGATGGTGGACCGCGACAAAGGCCTGCGGATGGGTCGCCGCTTGACCCATATTTTCGTGATGGATGTGCCGGGGTTGGAGCATCCTTTGTTGGTGACGGATGCGGCGATTAACATCGCGCCGGATTTGGCAACCAAGGTCGATATCGTACAAAACGCCATTGAACTGGCGATTTCCATTGGCATTGCGCAACCGCGTGTGGGGGTTTTGTCGGCGGTGGAAACCATAAACCCGGCGATACCGTCGTCAATCGACGCCGCCCTTTTGTCGAAAATGGCCGAGCGCGGGCAGATCACGGGCGGCTTTGTTGATGGTCCGCTGGCGATGGATAATGCTGTGTCGATGGCGGCGGCACGTATCAAAGGGATCAATTCCGAAGTTGCAGGCCGGGCCGAGGTGTTGGTGGTGCCGGGGATTGATGCGGGCAATATGCTGGCCAAACAACTGGCCTATATCAGCCATGCCGAGGCTGCTGGCTTGGTCATGGGTGCCCGTGTTCCCGTGATTTTGAACTCGCGATCCGACAGTTCAATGGCGCGTTTGGCGTCTTGTGCGGTGGCGGCTATTCATCATGCGCGGATGAAAGGGGAAGCAGAATGAAACCGGTTTTGGGGGCGGCGTTAACGCTGGATATGTTGGCCTTGCACCGGGATTGGATGCTGTCAGCCCCGCGCGATTTGGAACTGCAAAGCTTTTGCCTGCCGCAGATGTTGAACGGTGATTTGGGGCCGCCCGTTGCGCGGGCCAAGCAGTTGATGGATGGAATGACGGGCCAGATCGGGATTCATGGCCCCTATGTCGGCTTTGCGATTGATACCCCCGACCCGGATGTCGCCCTGATTGTGCAGGCCCGCATGCTGAAGGCGCTAGAGGTGTGCGAAGCGTTAGGGGCCACGCAGATGGTCATCCACTCGCCCATCACTGCTTGGGATCATGGCAACCAACAGGTCAGCGCCCATGACGCGATGATCCAGATAGAGCGGGTGCGCTATACGCTGGGGCCGGTGTTGCGCCGGGCGGAAGAAACGGGCGTGGGGTTGGTGTTGGAGAATATCGAAGATGTCGATCCGGCGGCGCGCTGCCGTATGGTGGATGCGCTGCAATCGCCTGCGCTGAGTGTGTCGCTGGATACGGGCCACGCACAATATGCCCATAAATCTATGGGCGCGCCACCGGTTGATGCCTATGTCATGGCGGCGGGTAAACGCCTGAGGCATGTGCATTTGCAAGACAGCGACGGCTTTGCCGACCGCCATTGGCACCCCGGCGATGGGCCGCTGAACTGGCACGCGATCTTTGCGGCCTTACGCGCGTTGCCACAGATGCCGCGCTTGATTTTGGAGGTGAATGACCTGCGCGGCGTGACACGCGGTGCGGCCAATCTTGCCGCACTAGGCTTGGCGGAATGATGGCTTTGGTTTGGCGCGCGATTTTTTCTTGTTAAGACAGGTGCTTGCCGCCCCAATCATCTGCTTTCTAAATATCCACCGTATTTAGTCGATTGTGCCCGGTACAAAAATCGACCCTTGGGGGCATTGATCCGCACAGCAGCGCGTGGTCAGACTGTGGGAACGAAAGGCAGGGGCCATGCGTATTTTCATCAATGGGTTTGGGCGGATTGGGCGATCGGTATTGCGGGCCTTTTTGCAAAGCCCGGACCGCTGGCCGGGGCTAGAGGTGGTGGGGGTCAATGATATCGCCACCCCCGATATGTGCGCCTACTTGTTCGAATTTGACAGTATTTTTGGCCCGTGGCGCGGGACCGTGGCGCTGGATGGTTCGGATTTGGTGGTGGATGGTCGGCGGGTTCCACTTTACAGCGCCCGCGATATTTCGACGCTGGATCTGCGTGGTGTGGATTTGGTGATGGAGTGCACCGGGCGTGCCGACGGGCGCGAAATGGCGGCGCGGGGTTTGCGGGCGGGGGCAGCGCGGGTGCTTGTGTCTGGCCCGTCCAAGGCCGCGGATTACACAATTGTGCTGGGGGCGAATGAGACGGGGCTGTGCCCGCGCGAGCATAAGATTTTGTCCAACGCGTCCTGCACCACCAATGCGCTGGCGCCTTTGGTTGCGTTAATTGAGGCGGAATGGGGCGTGGTCACGGGCTCGATGACCACGATTCATTGTTATACCGGCAGTCAGCCCACGGTCGATGCACCCGCCGCCGATTTTGCCCGTAGCCGGGCGGCGGCGGTGTCGATGGTGCCGACCACAACCTCGGCCCAGCGGTTGTTGGATGAGGTGTTGCCAGACCTTGCAGGCCGGATTGAAGGGTCGGCGGTGCGGGTGCCTGTGGTCAGTGTGTCCGCCGTTGATTTGGCGGTGATGACCGCGCGGCCTGCAACGGTTGAGGCTGTGAACGCGGTGTTTCGCGCGGCGGCTCAGGTGGCAAGTGGCGTGATTGGAGCGACCGACCGCGCTTTGGTGTCAACGGACATGCGCGCGCGGCGCGAAAGCATTGTGATGGCCTGCCCCGAAACGCGGATCACCGCAGGGGGTATGCTGCGGGTGTTTGGTTGGTATGATAATGAATGGGGGTTTTCGAACCGGATGCTGGATGTGGCAAGTTTGTTAAAGGCCAAGGGATGAAAGTGGCGGAGGAATGAAAGAGGCGCTGGACCGGATCACAGCCGCAGTTGCCGCCCAAAATGGGCAGGGCCGCGTGCTTGTGGCGATTGCCGGGCCGCCGGGGGCAGGCAAATCCACGACTGCTGAGGCATTGGCTGCCCAAATCGCAGGTGCGGTTGTGGTGCCGATGGACGGGTTTCATTTGGACAATGCGGTGCTGACCGCGCGGGGGTTGCTGGCCCGCAAAGGCGCGCCTGAAACCTTTGATGCCGCAGGGTTTTCTACCATGGTGTCGCGGTTGCGCGGGCAAGATGAGGTAGTGATCCCGGTGTTTGATCGCAGCCGTGATATTGCTGTGGCAGGCGCGCGGGTCATTGGCCCAGACGCGCGGGTGTTGTTGATTGAAGGCAATTACCTGCTGCTCGATGAGGCGCCGTGGTGTGACCTTGCGCCGTTTTGGGATGTGACGATCGCGATTGATGTGCCGATTGCGGTGCTTGAGGCGCGGTTGACGCAGCGCTGGCTGGACCATGGGCTGAATGAGGTGGCAGCGCGCGCGCGGGCGATGGGCAATGATATTCCCAACGCGCGGCGGGTTGTGGCGGGGTCACGCGTAGCC
Organism: uncultured Pseudorhodobacter sp.; assembly: GCA_965363575.1. Classification (GTDB taxonomy): domain Bacteria; phylum Pseudomonadota; class Alphaproteobacteria; order Rhodobacterales; family Rhodobacteraceae; genus Pseudorhodobacter. The sequence goes on from CBDTUV010000164.1 coordinate 5,262, forward strand.
GATGTGATCTTGCGGCAAGACTGAGCGAGTTGTTTTTTGGGGCCCGATCCGCCCCATGCTCGGCGCTTGCGCGACACTGAAAATGATGCGAGTCTTTCTGACTTAACCCTTGCTGCGTCCCTGTCTGAAAGGCTGATTTATGAAACATATCCCGCTTGGGTCTACTGGCCTTATGGTGTCCGAATATTGCCTTGGCACGATGACCTGGGGCTCGCAGAATACCGAAAATGAAGGGCATGACCAGATCGCTATGGCGTTGGAGCATGGGGTGAATTTCTGGGATACGGCGGAAATGTACCCAACCAACCCGGTGCGCACGGACACGATTGGCGGCACCGAAAAGGTGATTGGCAATTGGTTTGCGCGCAATGGGGGGCGTGACGCGGTTGTGCTGGCGACCAAAGTAACGGGGCAGGGCGATAGCTTTGTGCGGGGCGGTGCGCCGATCACAGGGGCGGTGTTGCGTGAGGGAGTTGAGGCGTCTTTGCGCCGCTTGCAGACCGATTATATCGACCTGTTCCAACTGCATTGGCCCAATCGCGGGTCATATCATTTCCGTGAAATCTGGGATTTCACGCCAAGTGCGGTCCCTGCTGCGGATGTGTTTGCCGATATGACGGATGTGCTGCAAACGGCAGGCGCGCTGGTCGCCGAAGGCAAGATCCGCGCGATTGGCCTGTCGAATGAAAGCGTTTGGGGGGCTGCGAACTGGGTGCGATTGGCCGCCGAGGCGGGCTTGCCGCGCATGGCTGCCGTGCAGAACGAATACTCCTTGCTGTGCCGCCAGTTTGACAGCGATTGGGCCGAGTTTTCGGTGATGGAAAACATGCCGTTGCTGGCGTTTTCGCCGCTTGCGGCTGGGTTGCTGAGCGGGAAATACGCAGGCGGCGTGGTGCCAGATGGCACGCGGCGGGTGAACACGCCCGATCTGGGCGGACGCGTCACCCCCTATGTGTTTGAGGCCGTTGCCGCCTATCTGGGTATTGCTGCGCGGCATGGGTTGGACCCGAACCAAATGGCGCTGTCTTTCGTGCGCAACCGTCCGTTTCCAGTGATCCCGATCATCGGCGCGTCCAGCCTTGACCAGTTGCGGATCAATATTGGTGCTGCAGATCTGGTGCTGTCGGATGAGGTTATGGAAGAACTTGACGCGGCACATCGCGCCTATCCACGGCCGTTTTAAGATGTGGGGTGTTTGGCGTGCGGCGGTCTTGGCGCTGGGATTGGCGGGCTGCCAGTTGGGCGGCGGCGGTACGACAGCCAGCGATGTTGCGGCCCCCAGTGCGATTATGGGACCAGAGGTTGCGGTGACGACTTTGGCCCCGATGGGCAGTGCGGCATCTGTGGTTGATGGGGTTGCCGAGGCCACGCCAGAGGGTGCGCCAGAGGATGCGCCCGGGGCCAAGCCAAAGGTGGAACCTGTGCCGTCTGCACCTGTGGTTGTTAAATCGGCCAGCCAGATTGCTTGCGAAAAGCGCGGTGGCAGCTTTGTGGCTTTTGGCCGATCGGGCGCCATGACCT
>CBDTUV010000165.1:0-6746 GCA_965363575.1 uncultured Pseudorhodobacter sp.
CGTTTGGGATGCCGCCGAAAGCCTGCGGGAGGCGACCGAAGGTTTGGTGGCGCAAGATATGAACGACCGCTTTGCCGGTGCTGTGCCGTATCAGCGCGCCTTTGCCCGCGTCTTGGGCAGCCATTACCACCTGTGCGCCGCAATGGCCGAAGGGAGGGATGGCCCCCGCACAGCGCTTGCCCGTGTGGCGATCAAGCGGTTGTTGCCGGAACATGCAGCCCTTTTGGCGCAGGTGCGCGAAGGCGCTGCAGGGCTTTATGCGCTGTCGGATGAGGATTTGGTTGCGTGACCAAGCCCGCAAAAGCGGTGGCGGGCATCCGCTATCCCTTTGACACCCCACCGGCCGAGGGCGAAGCCATTGAAGTCGCCCCCGGCGTGCTCTGGATGCGGCTGCCGCTGCCCATGGCGTTGGATCATGTGAACGTCTTTGCGCTGGACGAAGGTGACGGTTGGACGGTGATCGACACCGGCTTTGACAGCAAACGAGGCCGCGCGATTTGGGGCCGGTTGCTGGCCGGGCCATTGGCGGGTAAACCTGTGACCCGTGTTGTGGTGACGCATCACCACCCCGACCATATTGGCCTTGCGGGCTGGTTACAGGCCCAAGGGGCCGAGCTGGTGACCACCCGCACCGCGTGGCTATATGCCCGAATGTTGACTTTGGATGTGCAAACGACCCCCCTGCCCGAGCAAGTGGATTTTTGGCGCGCGGCGGGGATGCCTGCCGATATGGTGGCGCAGCGGATGGCGGAACGCCCGTTCAACTTTGCCGATGTGGTCGCCCCCTTGCCTTTGGGATTCACCCGGCTGCAAGACGGGGCAAAGATTGTGATGGGCGGGCGGCGTTGGACCATTCGCATGGGCAATGGCCACGCACCCGAACACGCAACTTTTTGGTCGCTAGATGATAATCTGGTGCTGGGGGGCGACCAGTTGCTGCCCTCAATCTCGGCCAATATCGGGGTGTATCCGACCGAACCGGCTGCCGACCCCTTGGGCGAATGGCTGGACAGTTGTGCGGCCTTTCAACCCTTTGCGCAGGACGATCATTTGGTGCTGCCCGGCCACAAACTTCCTTTTACCGGCCTGCCGTTGCGCCTGCATCAGATGATCGAGAACCACCACGGCGCGCTGGCGCGGTTGCGCGCCCATCTGGCCACGCCCCGCACCGCGGCGGGTTGTTTTATGCCGTTATTCAAACGTGACATTACGGGCGCCGCTTACGGCTTGGCGCTGGTCGAAGCGGTGGCGCATTTGAACCACCTCTTGCATCAAGGCGCGGTTTTGCGGACCATGCGAGAAGATGGCGCATGGGAATGGGTGACGCATGGTTGATGACATTATGACAGCCGCCGAAGCGATGGAGGCGAGTGCGATGCCCCGCGCCCGCGTTGTGCATTGCGATGACAAAACTCCCGCCACAGCAGAACAATTGCCCTTGCCAAAAGCGGTTGCGAAAAAGCCCGTGGGAGAGAAAAGCCCAGCGGAATGGGCCTATGAGCGGCTGATTCTGTATCTGAAGAATTTTGAAGAACAGCTGGACAAGAATCACGAGGTGGCGATGGGGTTCACCGGCAGCACGGCGGGGGTTTTGCGGATTGAAGGGGTGGGGTTTTTTGACCCCGACATCCTAACCTTTTACGGCAGCGATGAAGATGGCATCAAAATGCAACTGATCCAGCATGTGACGCAGCTGAACGTGGTTTTACGCGCGATTTCCAAGGCTACACCTGCGGAAGAACCCGCGCGGCGCATCGGCTTTCGGCTGGCGCAGAATTTGGGCGAGGTTTAACGGCTGATCCATTCGCACCCCCGTGACAGCCGCAATTTTCTCGTTTAAAGGGAAATAGAACGAGATGATCAAAGGAGACGCCACGATGGCCGAACACAAGCATGGCAGCATGGATACCAAAGTGCAGGAAAAGACCTTTGAAGGGTTTTTGCGCATAGTTGCTTGGGGTGCCGCGATTTCGATTGGCGTTTTGATCTTTATGGCCTTGGCAAACGGCTAAAGCCTTTCTGTCGTGATTATGTCGGCGCGTAAAGCTGCGCCCAAGGGGTAGCTATGCGCCGATTGTTCCTGTGTTTTACGACTCTTTTGTTTTTGGCAGCCTGTGGCGGCGCGGCCGAACCGAAATGGGCCTCTGATGCCGTTGTGGCGCGGGCGAGCTATGTAAGCGGTGGGCCGCCATCCATCACGCTCTATACCGTGCTGTCGACCAAGAACGGGTCGGGCGCGCATGCAGGCCTGTTGATAAACGGATCGCAAAGCGTAATGTTTGACCCGGCAGGCACTTGGCAGCACCCACGCCTGCCCGAACGCAATGACGTGCATTTTGGCATGCGGCCGCTGATGGTCGATTTCTACATCGACTATCACGCACGCGAAACCTTTGATGTGGTTGAACAAACGATTTTCGTGTCGCCCCAGGTGGCCGAAATGGTGATGCAACGCGCGATGGCCTATGGTGCAGTGCCAAAGGCGCAATGCACGCTTGCCATTTCCAGCGTTTTGCGCGGCGTGCCGGGGTTTGAGGGCCTACCAAGCACATGGTTCCCTAAAAACCTGATGGACGCGTTTGGCCAGCTTCCGGGCGTGAAAATGCGCAAAATCACCGATACAGACAGCAACAAAAACCATGGCGTTTTGCTGGTGCAGGCGGGCGATCCTCGTTTGCAATGACGGTTACGCTGCACCACGGCCTGCCCGACAGATTGCGCGCCGAGGCGGCGGATCTGTATTGGGACGCGTTTGGCGGCAAACTGGCGCGCGTGATGGGGCCAAAACCCAAGGCGGTTGCGTTTTTGCGTAAGGCACTGCGCGAGGATCATGTGATTTCGGCACTGTCAGAGCGCGGCGCATTGCTGGGGCTGGTGGGGTTCAAAACCCATGCAGGGTCATTTGCAGGCGGTGAGTGGGCCGATATGCGCGAGGTCTATGGCAGGTTTGGCGCGCTGTGGCGGGCATGGCTGCTGTCTTTGCTGGAACGCGATGTGGAAAATGAGCGGTTTTTGCTGGACGGAATTTGCGTGGCGGAGGGCGCGCGCGGTCAAGGGGTCGGCACACTGCTGTTGAAGGCGGTTTGCGATGAGGCCCGCACGCGAGGGCATTCGGGCGTGCGGCTGGATGTGATTGCGACCAACCCCCGCGCCCGCGCACTCTATGAACGCTTTGGCTTTGTCGCGGTAAAGACGGATCACTTGGGGCCGCTGCGCCATGTGTTTGGCTTTGCGTCATCGACCACGATGGTGCTGTCGCTGGACCGTTTTAGTCAAACGTCCCCGTCACACGACCCAGCAACATAAAGGCGCGGGCGGTCCGGGTTTCGGCCAGATCAGCCAATTCGGCATCGGTGGCATTCTTTTCAAATTCGGCAAAAGTTTTGTCAAAACTGCGCAGGAAATGATGGGCAGCATCGCGAAACACCGGGTCTTCGCGCATCCGTGAGGCGGACAGCGCTAGGCTGGACCGGTCGCGTATACCGCCCAAGGACGCAATCTCGCGCCCGCGCTCGCCACTGGCAAAACGGCGCCACACTTCGGGGCGGCAGCGTTCGGGTTTCAGGTCATCCATATAGATGCCCTCTTGGCTGAGCAGGGTCAGCACATCTTGGGCGGCCCGGATAAGACGCGAGGTTTTGCGGTCTTCCAACGCCAGACGCAAGGCGCGGAAACCGGCCTTATCCTCGGCACTCTCGGGGAAATGCAAGGCGCGGACGAAATCACCAACGGTCAGCGGGGCACGCATTTCCTCGGCCGGGGTGCCAAGGGCCAACAGCGGTTCTGCATCGCTGGCAGTCTTGATCGGCATGGCCAGCGCGGCCTTGCGATCTGCCGATGGCACGGTCAAGGCGGTATCGCGGCGTGACGAGAACATCGCCAACGCGCTTTCGGTTTTGCGCTGTGCGGCCGCAATTTCATCCAGCTTTTTTTCAACCGAGGGCTGGGCGCCGCCGCCTTGCTGGCCCACGATATAGGCGTGACGCATGGCATCCACGGCGACCTGCAACCGCTGCGCCTCATCTCGCAAGGCGCGGATCGTGCGGGCGGTAGAGATGATGCCCCAGAGCAGCGCCAGCGGCAAAAACACCACCAACAAAAGCATCAGCATCGACAACGGCCCGGTCAGCACGCTGTCGGTTGAAAAGATCAGCTGCGCGCCGATGGCCACGACCCAGATAACCGCTAGCGCCAAGCCTACCAGTTCCGACAGCGCAAATTTGCTGTCATCTGCGGGTGGGGTTGCCACGGGGGGGCGTGTGGGTGGCTTGGGGTCGGTCATCCGTTCATCTTATCCTAAGGGTCGCAAATCGTCCCTAGTTGCGCCGTTCAGCTGTATTTTATCGACAGCACTTCATAGCTGCGCTGGCCGCCCGGGGTTTTCACCTCAACCGTATCGCCGGCGTCTTTGCCGATCAACGCGCGGGCAAGCGGTGACTTGATGTTCAGCAGGCCCTTTTCCAGATCCGCCTCAGGTTCGCCTACGATTTGATAGCTGCGCTCTTCGTCGGTGTCTTCGTCCACCAGTTTGACGAAAGCACCGAATTTTATTGTGCCGGTGAATTTGCTGGAATCGATCACATCGGCCAGCGACAAAATCGCCTCCAGCTCTTTGACTCGGCCCTCAATAAAGCTCTGCTTTTCACGGGCGGCGTGATATTCGGCGTTTTCGGACAGATCGCCATGCTCACGCGCCTCGGCAATCGCGCGGATCACAGCCGGGCGTTCCACCGATTTCAGCACTTTCAGTTCTTCGTCCAACGCGGTGAAGCCCGCGCGTGTCATTGGGATTTTTTCCATAGGCCTACACGTAAAAGTAAGAAAGCCACAGCCGTTGCGGGCCATGACCTTGTTTCAGGTTTGCTTGACAACTACCCAATAGCAGCGTGGCGGTAAATGCAAGAGGAATGGCGGTTGCTGCGCGCGCCCACGCCTATCGCGTCACTTGGACGCCACGTTGCACGGGGTTTTAAGTGGGTTTTAGGTGGGTTTAGCATGGTTTTCCCTGCGGTTCTGATTGAAACTAAAGCCCGGCTGGGGTAGCCAGATGCGAAAGATTTTGTCGGGCCCGCGCGATGCGCAGGGCAAATGCAAGGAGAGTGTCAGATGGCCGAGATTGAACGCGAAGCGATGGACTATGACGTTGTGATCGTAGGCGCAGGGCCTGCCGGGCTATCGGCTGCGATCCGGCTAAAGCAATTGGACGCTGATCTGAACGTGGTGGTGCTGGAAAAAGGGTCCGAAGTGGGCGCGCATATCCTGTCGGGCGCGGTGTTGGACCCAAGCGGGCTTGACGCGCTTTTGCCCGATTGGCGTGAAATGGGGTCGCCGATCAAAACCCCCGTGGTCGCCGATGAGTTTTTCATGTTGGGCGAAGGCGGCAAAGTCCGTATTCCAAACTGGCCGATGCCACCCTTGATGAGCAACCACGGCAATTACATTGTGTCGATGGCCAATGTGTGCCGCTGGATGGCCGAAGTGGCCGAAGGTTTGGGGGTTGAGGTTTTCCCCGGCATGTCTTGTTCTGCGTTGGTTTACGGCGATGCGGGCGAAGTGAAGGGCGTGATTGCGGGCGAAATGGGGCTTGCCGCCGATGGCACGCCCGGCCCGAATTATGAGCCGGGGATGGAGTTGCACGGCAAATACGTGTTCCTGTCTGAAGGCGTGCGCGGCAGCTTGGCCAAAGAGGTTATGGCAAAATACGACCTGTCCAAGGGCCACGAGCCGCAGAAATTCGGCCTTGGGATGAAAGAGATTTGGGAGGTTGACCCCGAAAAGCACCGCCTTGGTACCGTGACCCACACGATGGGCTGGCCTTTGGGCAGCAATGCGGGTGGTGGGTCTTTCATCTATCACATTGAAGGCAATCAGGTTTATGTCGGGTTCGTGGTTCATTTGAACTATCAAAACCCGCATCTTTATCCTTACATGGAATTCCAACGCTTCAAACATCACCCGATGGTGGCCGAGCTGCTGAAGGGCGGCAAGCGCGTGGCTTACGGTGCGCGGGCGATTTCGGAAGGCGGGTATCAGTCGATGCCCAAGATGGTGGCCCCCGGTGTGGCGCTGCTGGGCTGTTCGGTGGGTATGGTCAACGTGCCGCGCATCAAGGGCAACCACAACGCGATGCTGTCGGGCAAAGCGGCGGCCGAGGCGGCGTTTGCCGCGATCGGTGCTGGGCGGTCCAGCGACGAACTAAGCGCCTATGAAACAGACGTGCGCGGTGGCGCGATTGGGGCCGACCTGAAAAAGGTGCGCAACGTGAAACCCTTGTGGTCCAAGTTCGGGCTGGTGGCGTCGCTTATGGGTGGCGGTCTGGACATGTGGACCAACACGCTTGGCTTTTCGCTGTTTGGCACGCTGTCACACGGCAAAACCGATGCCGCAGCCACGGGTAAGGCCCGCGATTTCGCGCCAATTGCCTATCCACGCCCTGACGGTGTGCTGTCGTTTGACCGGCTGACCAACGTCGCGTTTTCTTTTACCAACCATGAGGAAAGCCAGCCCTGCCATCTGCATTTGAAGGATGCGAGCATCCCGATCGCGGTGAACCTGCCCGAATATGCCGAACCCGCGCAGCGCTATTGCCCGGCGGGGGTGTATGAGGTGGTGAGCGAAGAAGGCAAAGACCCGCGCTTTGTCATCAATTTTCAAAACTGCGTGCATTGCAAAACCTGCGACATCAAAGACCCAAGCCAGAATATCAACTGGACCACGCCGCAAGGCGGGGATGGGCCGAACTATCC
>CBDTUV010000166.1:0-6689 GCA_965363575.1 uncultured Pseudorhodobacter sp.
GGATGGGTGAAGGGGGTAGGGCCAATGCCTTCGGCAGCTGCGGCGGCAAGGGTTGCGGGGCGAGTGTCTAGGGTTTTGGCCATAGCGTGCAGGGCCGGGAAATCGGTGATTTTGAACCAGCGCTGGGCGGATTTGGGGTAAAGCATCGGCCAGCGCATCAGGGTTGCGGTGTAATAGGCCAGCACGCACGGGGCGGCAAACAGGCTGGGGTGGGTTTGGGCGGCTTGGTCAAGAAGTGTGAAATGCTGGATCATACGGGCGGTCAGTTTGGCCAGATGTGAGGCGCGGCCATCTGGGCCAACATATTGATCAGGATAGAAGATTTGGCGCAAATCGGCATGCGCGGTGTTGGAGATGAAAAACAACCATTTGAGGAAGGGGATGCGGTCAGGGTGGCCGGGGGCAGGGGCTAGGCCTGCGCTTGGGTGCGCCTCGGCCAGCCATAACAGGCAGGCGGCGGTTTCCGATATTGGGCCTGCTGGCGTAACCAGCGTGGGGATCAGGCCGGTGGGGTTCAAGGCGCGGTAGGCGGCGCTGTCGTGTTGCCGCGTTGCGCGGTCGATGAGTTGGGTGGTGAAGGGCAGGCCCGCGTCAAGCATCACAAGGCGCAAGATCAGCGAGGCGTTGTCGGGGGCGTAGTGCAAGGTGTACATTTGGCTCCCTCTCATCAGGTTAGGCTTTGGATAGCGCGGATGGGGCGAAGTATATGGGTGAAAAGCGACATGTCCAACGGGTTCGCGGCATGCGCGCGTTAACGGGGTGGTAAGAGGGGGGTGTGGGAACGTAACCGGAACGAAAATAGGGGCGATCCTGCGCTTATGGGTTTTCCTTTTTGATTTGGCATTTTGCGGCCTTGGCCAGCGGGTGGGCTGCGATACCGTCTTTGTGCGGTGCGATGACGCCGATTGCGCCCGAGACTTGGGCAAATTGCCGGGGCAAGGCGTATTTTGGGCAATTGCCCCCTCGCACCGCGCGGCTGGCTGGCCTATAAGCATGGCGCAACAGTCAGCGGAGATGACACATGGCGGCAGAGCTTTCCCCGATCGACAAGGCCAAATTCGTGGCGGCCAAACGTGCGGTTGGATTTGTCGAAAATGGAATGAAGCTGGGGCTTGGCACGGGGTCCACGGCGGCGTGGATGGTGCGCTGTTTGGCCGAACGGGTCCGCGAAGAGGGCTTGCGGGTGACAGGTGTGCCGACATCCAGCCGCACGGCGGAACTGGCGCGCAGTCTGGGCATTGCGATCACCAGCCTGGATGAAGCGCGGTGGCTGGACCTGACGATTGATGGCGCGGATGAGTTTGACCCGAATTTGAACCTGATCAAAGGCGGCGGGGCGGCGCTGTTGCAAGAAAAGATTGTGGCCACGGCCAGCGATCAGATGATCGTTATTACGGATGCCGCCAAAGAGGTGGCGCAGTTGGGTGCGTTTCCTTTGCCGGTTGAGGTGATTCCCTTTGGCTGGCAGACCACCAAAGCGCTGATTGAAGAAACCTTGGTCAGCATGGATGTGATGAACCGCGAATGCACGCTGCGCATGAACGGCGCAGCACCCTTGGTGACGGATGAGGCGAATTATATCATTGATTTGCACCTGAAACGTATCGGCAACGCGCGGCAATTGGCCATGGTGCTGAACCAAATTCCGGGTGTGGTCGAAAACGGCTTGTTCATTGATATTTGTGACATTGTGGTCATTGGCCACGGCGATGGCCGGGTCATCGTGCGCGATATCAACTCGGGCGAGACAGAGGATGATCGTGTGGATTTTGCGCCTTCGGACAATATTTTCGCGGATCTGGGGGATTGATCCTTGGCCTTTGAAATAGGGTGCGCTGTTTTGGTTGGCGTGCCACGCGGGCTGTTGCATTTGTGGCTGACCGAAACCGGGGGGTTTGAAATACGATCCGATCTGCGCCACACCACCCGCAAACCGTTTGAAGCATAAAGGAGCCGCCAGCCATGAGTTTTGATTTTGATCTTTTTGTCATTGGTGGCGGGTCTGGTGGCGTGCGGGCTGCGCGGATTGCGGCTGGAACGCATGGTGCCAAAGTGGCGCTGGCCGAGGAATATCGGATGGGTGGCACCTGCGTGATCCGCGGTTGCGTGCCCAAAAAGCTGATGGTGTTTGCCAGCGAATACCCCGGCATGATTGAGGATGCCCGCGCTTATGGCTGGAACGCGCAGGTGAGTTCGTTCGATTGGCCGCTGTTTCGCGCCAAGCTGGATGCCGAATTGACGCGGCTGGAAACGGCCTATCGCGGCGGGCTTTCGGGGGCGGGTGTGACCGTGTTTGACAGCCACGCGGTGCTGGTGGACGCGCATACGGTGAAATTGGCCGATGGGAAAACCGTGTCGGCCAAGCATATTTTGGTGGCCACGGGGGGCGCGCCCTTTGTCCCTGAAATTGAAGGGTGCGAGTTGGCGATCACCTCAAACGAGATCTTTCAGATGGAGACATTGCCGGCCCGTGTACTGGTGGTTGGCGGCGGGTATATCGCGTCTGAATTTGCCTGTATTCTGAATGGCTTGGGCTGCAAAGTGTCGCAATACTACCGCGGGGCGCAAATCTTGCGCGGCTTTGACGATGAGGCGCGAGGCCATGTGGCCGATGCGATGCGTGAAAACGGCGTGGATATTCACTGCGACACAGATGTGATGCGGCTGGAAAAGGGCGCGGACGGCATCACGGCGGTTGCGACCAACGGGTCCGAGCAGGTGTTTGACGCCGTACTTTATGCCACCGGGCGCAAGCCCAACTCAAAAGGGTTGGGGCTGGAGGCGCTGGGCGTGGCACTGGGGCGCGGTGGCGAGATTGTGGTCGATGCGTACAGCCAAACCGCCGTGCCGTCGATTTTTGCCGTGGGCGATGTGACCGACCGCATCAACCTGACGCCGATCGCCATTCGCGAAGGCCACGCCTTTGCCGACACAATCTTTGGCGGGCAGCGTCGCAAGGTGGATCACAGCCTGTTTGCCAGCGCCGTGTTTACGCAGCCCGAAATGGGCACAATTGGCCTGTCTGAGGAAGCGGCGCGCGCGCAAGAACCGATCGAGGTTTACGCCACCGCCTTTCGCCCAATGCAGACCGCATTCGCGGGTCGTGCAGACCGGGTGATGATGAAACTGATCGTCAGTGTCGCCAGTCGCAAGATTTTGGGGTGTCATATTGTAGCACCCGGCGCGGGCGAAATGATCCAGCTTGTCGGCATTGCGGTGACGATGGGGGCCACAAAAGAACAATTTGACGCAACAATCGCGGTACATCCGACGATGGCGGAAGAATTGGTGACGATGCGCAGCCCTGTTCGTACAGGGTAAACTTGAATTTCTGGTGAAAACCACCAGTTAGAACATAGCAGAAGTAGAATAGGGTATTCACATGGCAGGAAGCGGAGGCCCTTGGGGCGGCGGTGGCGGCAATCAGGGCGATGATGGCAATGAGGACAAGGATCGTCCGAATGATCGCCCTAAAGGCGGGCGTCGTCCGGGCAATGATGGACCACAGATTCCTGAAATCGAAGAGATAATGAAAAAAGGCCAAGAGCAACTGCGCGTCTTGATGGGCGGTCGTGGCGGCGGCAACCGTCGCACGGGTGGCGGCGGCGGCGATGGCGGCGGCGGTATGGGACCGCTGTTTACCAAACAAGGCCTTGCCTTGGGCGGTGTGGTCGCCCTTGGCCTTTGGGCCTTTGCGTCGTTTTACACGGTCAAGCCCGAAGAGCGGTCGGTTGAGCTGTTCTTGGGTAGCTTTTCATCCGTGGGCAATCCGGGTTTGAACTTTGCGCCTTGGCCGTTTGTAACGGCTGAAATCGTGCAGGTGACAGGCGAACGCCAGACCGACATCGGTACGGGTCGGGGTGGGGCGCTGGACACAGGGCTGATGCTGACGCGCGACCAAAACATTGTGGATATCGAATTCCAGATTGTTTGGAACGTGTCGGACCCGGCGCAATATCTGTTCAACCTTGCCGAACCTGCGGATACGCTGCGGGCTGTGGCGGAATCGGCGATGCGTGACATTATCGCCCGGTCCGAGCTGGCCCCGATTTTGAACCGGGATCGTGGTGTGATTGCATCCGATTTGAAGGCCGCTGTGCAAGGCACCTTGGATGTTTACAAGTCTGGCATCAATGTGGTGCGTGTGAACTTTGACAAGGCCGACCCGCCGCGCGAAGTGATCGACAGCTTCCGCGAAGTGCAGGCCGCACAGCAAGAACGTGACCGGTTGGAGAAAGAGGCGGATGCCTATGCCAACCGTGTGACTGCGGCAGCACGGGGCCAATCGGCCCAGTTGACCGAAGAGGCCGAAGGTTACCGCGCCCGCGTGGTGAATGACGCCGAAGGTGAAGCAAGCCGCTTCTTGTCGGTCTATGCCGAATATGTGAAAGCGCCCGAAGTGACCCGGCGCCGGATGTATCTGGAAACGATGGAAGGTGTGCTGGGCGGGATGAACAAGGTGATCCTTGATGGCGTGTCTGGTGCCGAGGCCGGGGGGCAGGGTGTTGTGCCCTATCTGCCGCTGAACAACCTGACGCCCCAAACCCGAACAGACGGAGGGACCAACTGATGAATAAAGCAGCTTTGTTGTTGCCAGCTTTGGCACTTGTCGTCGCAGGGGTATTGTCATCGGTCTATATTGTGGACGAGCGTGAAAAGGCGCTGGTTTTGCAGTTTGGTGAGGTGAAGACCGTGCGCGAAAGCCCCGGCATCGGGTTCAAGATCCCGCTGTTGCAAAACGTGGTCACCTATGATGACCGGATTTTGGGCCTGTTCACACAGCCTTCCGAAGTTACCCCCGCCGATGATCGTCGTTTGGTGGTGGATGCCTTTGCACGCTGGCGGATCACGGATTTGGTGATGTTTCGCCAAGCCACGGGGACCGGCGGTGTTCGCACAGCCCAAGCCCGGATCGAGCCTATCTTGAACGCGGCCATTCGTGAGGTTTTGGGTTCTGTTCCGTCACAGCGCGTGTTGTCCGAGGATCGGACCGGCCTGATGAACCTGATCCGCGATCAGGCCCGCAGGCAGGCAGCCTCGTTGGGGGTTGATGTGGTTGACGTGCGTTTGACCCGGACCGATTTGCCCGAGCAAAACCTTGCATCGACCTATTCAAGGATGCGGGCCGAGCGGGAACGTGAAGCCGCAGACGAGATTGCACGCGGTAACGAGGCCGCGCAGCGGGTTCGGGCCAGTGCAGACCGGACCGTGGTTGAACTGACCTCGCAGGCGCGCAAGGAATCGGAAGTGATCCGCGGTGAGGCTGACGGTCAGCGCAACGCGATCTATGCCGAGGCGTTTGGGCGTGACCCGGAATTCTTTGCTTTTACCCGATCATTGACCAGCTATGAGCGGGCGTTGAAGGGGGATAACTCGTCGATTGTGATGCAGCCAGACAGCCAGTTCTTTGAGTATCTGCGCAGTGATCAAGCACCTGTTGCAGGCAATTAATGTGCCATTAAATAGTCGCCTCGCCCGCTAGGGCGGGGCACACAGGCGCGGGTTTTGGCTGGGGTAGGGGTTGCTTTGAAACCCTCGCCGCGTTCCAAGGCCCGCGCTTTTTGCGTGTTAGGGGTCAGTAGCAGCCAGTGCCGACCTGTTCACATCCTGTTGAGCGGCCGCGATAGGGATTGTGTTGCACTTCGCGCCGCCTAGATACAAACTGCGATGGCAAATACCTCTGCGGCTTTACGGATTGTCCGGACGCAGGGTTGCGAAACGCATGAAAAGGAGTTTCGAGTGCATTCGAAAAGCATGACAGCCGCCCGGTTTGCGGTAGATCACCGCCAAACCCGCATGGTACGCGGATTGACCGCCTTGATTTTGGGCGCGGCCCTTGTTTTGGGGCAAGCGCTGAGTGTTGAGGCGCGCGGTGCGCCCGACAGCTTTGCCGACCTGTCGGAAAGCATCAGCCCGTCCGTGGTGAATATCACCACATCGACCACCGTTGCCGCCAACGCAGGCGATGTGCCGCAAGTGCCGCCCGGATCGCCGTTTGAAGATTTCTTCAAGGACTTTCTGGACCGCAACGGCAATGGCAATGGCAATGGTGGCAACACGCCCCGTCGATCTGAGGCGCTGGGGTCGGGTTTTGTGATTTCCGAAGATGGGTATATCGTCACCAACAACCACGTGATCGACAAGGCCGATGAGATTGAGATCGAGTTTTTCTCAGGTCTTAAGCTGCCTGCGAAATTGATCGGGACCGATCCGAAAACCGATATCGCGCTGTTGAAGGTGGAAAGCGACACGCCGCTGCCGTTTGTGCCGTTTGGCAATTCGGACCAAATGCGCGTCGGCGATTGGGTGATTGCGATGGGCAACCCCTTGGGCCAAGGATTTTCGGTGTCTGCCGGGATCATTTCAGCACGGGGTCGTGCGTTGTCCGGCACCTATGATGATTACCTGCAAACCGATGCGGCGATCAACCGGGGCAACTCGGGCGGGCCGTTGTTCAATATGGACGGGCAGGTTATCGGCGTGAACACGGCGATTTTGTCGCCCACAGGCGGGTCGATCGGGATCGGCTTTTCCATGGCGTCGAATGTGGTGACCAAGGTCGTGGAGCAGCTGAAGGAATTTGGCGAAACCCGGCGTGGTTGGTTGGGTGTGCGCATTCAAGATGTGACGCCGGATGTGGCCGAAGCGATGGGTCTGGCCGATGCCAAGGGCGCGTTGATTACGGATGT
>CBDTUV010000167.1:0-6663 GCA_965363575.1 uncultured Pseudorhodobacter sp.
CCGTCGGTTCGCATTTGCATCATATCGCATCCTTCCAAATCACCGCATCCGCCGCGATCGCACCCTGCGCACGCACCATCAGCGGGTTAATCTCAATTTCATCCAAACTCGTGTCTTGCATCATGGCTTGCAATCGCAGCGCCACGTCAACCACTTGGCCCACATCGGCGCGGGGGCGCCCGCGATAGCCATCAAGCAAAGGCCAAAGCCGCAAGCGGCGCAAGGCGGTTTCCACCTCGGCCGCCGTCACGGGGCAGATCAACGTCACCGTATCGGCCAAAAGTTCGGCGGTCACCCCACCAAAGCCCAAGGTCAGCGTAACACCGTAAACCGGATCCCGGCGAATGCCTGCCAAAAGCTCGGCAATGGTGCCCGTGACCATTTCTTCGAGCAGATAGCCTTGTGCGGTGTCCATCGGCGCTTGGCCCTCAAGGCTGGTCAGCCCCAATCGCACAGCCCCCGCCTCGGATTTATGCGCAAACCCAAGACCTTTAAGCGCGAAAGGCGGGGAAAGATCGCGCGACAACGGCACCAGTGCCGCGATGTTTTGGGCCGTTACACCCCGCGGCACAGCAATTCCTGCCGCCACCAATGCGGTCTTGGCCATCGCTTCATCTTGGAGGACAAGGCGGGTCGGCTTGCGCGACGGCAAGGGCCGCCACCCAGCCAGACCCGGCGGCGTTTGCGCCGCGGCCAAGGCCCCAAGAGCGGTCTCCAACCCCATCAACGGCACCGTGCCCCGCGCCATCATCGCAATGGCCAGAGCTTCATCAAAGTTTTCGGGCAAAGACGCCACGGGGAATGCAGGCTTTCCAGTGATCTGTGCCGCCGCCTCAATCGCTTGCAAGGCCGGAGCAAACGAAGCGGGATCACACAGGTCAGGGCGCGGTGGGTCAATGATAAAGACCCCCGCATCATAGCCCGCCAGCATCGTCGCAAAGACATTCGTGGTGCGCGGACCATCACCCCAAATAAAAGTATGATAATCCAATGGGTTGGCGATTGTCACAATCGGCCCCAGAATTTCCCCCAAGCGCACGCGTTGCGGGTCCGAAGGGGGTGGGAAATCGATGTTGAAGGGGGCGGCGAGATCGGCCACGAGGCCTGCCTCGCCCCCCGAACACGACAGCGAACACAAGCGCGTGCCAATCTGCGGGCCGTGGACATGGAAAATCTTTAACGTTTCCAACAGTTCCGGCAAGGTCGCAACCTCGGCCACACCAGCTTGGCGCAAGAACGCGGATGATGCCGCTCCGCCCCCTGCCAAAGCGGCAGTATGCGAGGCGGCGGCGATGCGCGAGGCTTCGGTCTTGCCAGACTTGATGCACACAATGCCCTTGCCTGCTAAACGTGCCGCTTCGGCCATAACGGCAAAACCGGGCGCATCGTCAATGCCTTCAACATATAGCCCAAGGGCTGTGACACGCGGATCGGCTAGCAATGCGCCTGCCAGTTCGGCCAAGCCAACCTGTGCTGCATTGCCCAAACAGGCGACATAGGCCACGGGCAACCCGCGCGCCTGCATGGTCAGGTTGATCACGATATTGGACGATTGCGACAGCAACGCCACACCCCGATCGACCCGCCGCCCACCATGCTGATCAGGCCACAAAAGCGCCCCATCCAGATAGTTGATCACGCCATAGCAATTGGGCCCAAGGATGGGCATATCGCCCGCCGCGGCGACCAAATCAGCCTGCAACCCCGCCTCGCCCGCCTCGGTCCAGCCCGAGGCAAAACAGATAGCCCCACCCGCGCCCATCGCAGACAACTGACCAACCATGTCGACCGTGATATGGCGGTTCACACCGATGAAGGTCGCATCGGGAGGGGTTGGAAGGTCCGCAAGTGATGGAAATGCTTTGAGGCCGGCAATTGTGGATTTGGTCGGATGCACGGGCCAAACCGGGCCGTCAAACCCCATCTTATGACATTGGGTAATGACGTTTTCCGCCCAGACAGAGCCCATAACGGCAATAGAGCGTGGCCGAAGGAGGCGTGAAAGATCTTTCATCCCAGCACCGCGCGGCATAGCAGATAGCCGGGGCGCTGCCCCGGACCCCGGGATATTTTAGAACAGAAAAAAGAGCGATCAGCACCCTGCCCCAACACATGGGACAAGGTGCCTTTTCCTGTTACGGTCATCGGCGTCCCCGCCTGTACCGTGGGTTTATCTTGCCGCAACACAGTTAACACTCCGTTACTTTTTCTGTTCAAAAATATCCTCGGGGGGTTTGGGGGGCAGACAGCCCCCCAATTTGTCACCTTACGCCCCATGCGCCCGCAGAAGTTGCCGACTGATAATATGTCGCTGAATCTCCGACGTGCCTTCCCAAATCCGCTCAACCCGCGCATCGCGCCAGATGCGTTCCAGCGGCAAGTCTTCCATCAGCCCCATCCCGCCGTGGATCTGGATCGCCTCATCCGCGATCATGGCCAGCACCTCGGTCGCTTTCAGCTTGGCCATCGACATATCGGCCTCGGTCACCGTGCCTTGGTCAAACCGCCAAGCCGCGTCCCAGGTCAGCAATTCAGCCGCCTTCAGCTCCATCGCCATATCGGCAAGCTTAAAGCTCACGCCTTGGAACTTACCGATTTTCTGACCAAATTGCTCACGCTCGGCCGCGTACTGCACCGAATGGCCCAGCGCACGGTCGGCGCGGCCAAGTGAGGTTGCGGCGACCTGAAGGCGGGTTGCACCCAGCCAGGTATTGGCGACCTCAAATCCCTTGTGCACCTCGCCCAGAACTTGGGCGGCAGGCAGGCGGCAATTGTCAAACTCCAAAATCGCATTGGTATAGCCGCGATGCGACACGTTGCGGTACCCGTCACGAACGGTGAACCCCGGCGTGCCTTTATCAACGAAAAACGCGGTGATCAGACGTTTGGGGCCGCGCGGCGTGTCTTCCTCGCCGCTTGCCATAAAGACAATGGCAAAATCGGCAATGTCGGCGTGGCTGATGAAATGCTTTGTGCCATTTAGCACCCAATCATCACCGTCGCGGCGGGCGCTTGCCTTCATGCCCCGCAAGTCAGACCCGGCACCCGGTTCGGTCATCGCCAGACAGTCCCATTTTTCACCACGAATACAGGGGTACAGATAGCGCTCGCGTTGCTCCGCAGTACCCGCCAACAGGATATTTGACGGGCGCGCCACGCAGGTCCAATGCAAGGCATAGTTCGCGCGACCCAACTCGCGCTCATACAGCAACCATGACAGCGTATCGAGGCCCGCGCCGCCCACATCTTCGGGCATATTGGCCGCATAAAGCCCTGATGCGATGGCCTTGGCCTGCACCTCGCGGATAATTTCCATTGGCAAATGCCCGGTGCGTTCGACCAACGCCTCATGCGGATAAAGCTCTGCCTCCACAAAGGCGCGCGTTGTGTCAACGATCATGCGTTGCTCATCAGTCATGCCAAAATACATGGGTTACACCTTTGGATCGGGGTTAATGGTAAAGCCGTCAACGGCAATGACTTGGCCGGAAATACGCGGGGCTTGCGACAAAAACACTGCCATATCCGCCACGTCTTGGGCCGTGACCAAACAGCCCAGCGCGGTGCCTGCGGCATAGCCTGCAGCGACGGCTTCGGGCGTCATGCCTTTGGCGTGCGCTTCGGCGGCAAAAACCCGGTCAATGCGTGGGCCTTCGACCGATCCGGGGGCGATGGCGTTGCACCTGATCCCTTGTGGCCCCAGTTCCATCGCTGCCGTTTTCATCAAGCCGATAATCGCCCATTTCGCCGCCGCATAGGGGCTGCGATACGGAAAGCCGTATAGGCCGGCGGTGGACGACGTGAACACCATCGCCCCGCCCGCCGCCATCAAAGGCGCTGCAAGTTTGACTGTGATAAACGCGCCGTCCAAACAGACGGCCAAGCAATCGCGCCACTCGGCCAAATCGGTATCAACAATTGCAGCCGTTGGTCCTTTAATTCCCGCATTGACGCAGACGGTGTCCAAGCCGCCCCATTCGGTACGGATGTCGACCATCAGCGCCGCCATCCCAGCCTCATCCGCCACGCTGACACAGGTGCCGCGCAAGCCGACTGGCAAGGCCGCAATCGCCGCCGCATCTACATCCGTCACCCAAACCTGCGCGCCCGTCGCGGCAAAGCTTTGCGCCATGACAAGGCCGATTCCATTGGCCCCGGCCGTGATCAAAACACGTGTCATTTGCGCTGACCTGTGAACCGCCCAGCCGCCGCAGGGCGCGGCACGCCAGCATGGGCCGCAGCCACCGGCATAAGGCGATCAAGGATCTCTTTGGGGGCCACAACCGTCCGCCCAGCCTTCATATCGACATGCAGCAGCATCTGCTCAATCGTCGCCACATCCATGCCATCCTTTTGAATACAAATGAAAACATGCAACCGCTTTTCATCCGCCTCAAGCACCTGCAAAGTGCCCGTCAACCGGTCCCCCAGCTTGGCCTCGCCCTTGTGCATGATATGGCTTTCCGCCGTGTAATAGCTGAAACCGCTGGCCACATAGTCCATATCCGCGCCAATAAACCGCAAAAACGCGTCCGAGGTTTCCGACGCCGCAAACAAATAGCGGCTTTCCGTCATATGCCCGTTGTAATCAATCCAACCCGGCAAAACCTGCATCTGCGCCATGACCAACGGGGCCGCCGCAATCTCACGGGTTCCATCGGTAAAGGCCACGCGGCGGCGCTCGTCGTGTTCCCGTAGCACCTTGCCCGCCCCCCAGTTGCGGTCTTTAAGGCTGCGCAAGAACCCCACAAGGTTGCCATCGCGAATACGCTCCAACTCGCGGATCGTGTGATGCCCCGATTGCGCGTCTGATTGGCCTGCGATCAGGTCCACCAGCTCCTCCGTAAACTCGGGCACATCGGTCAGCTTGGTCCAAGGCCACTGCAAACACGGCCCAAACTGCGCCATGAAATGCTTCATCCCGGCCTCACCCCCCGCCACGCGGTAGGTTTCAAACAGCCCCATCTGCCCCCAGCGCAGGCCAAAGCCCATGCGGATCGCCTCGTCAATCTCTTCGGTCGTCGCGATCCCGTCCTTGACCAACCACAGCGCCTCACGCCACACGGCTTCCAAAAACCGGTCCGCGATATGGGCATCAATTTCCTTGCGCACATGCAAAGGGAACATCCCTATTTCGCGCAAAATCTCCTTCGCCCGCTCAATCGCCGCCATATCGCTGGCAGGCGATGGCACCACTTCGGCCAAGGGCAGCAGATAAACCGGGTTAAACGGATGGGCGACAAAGATCATCGACGGATTGGCCGCGTTTTGCTGCAATTCGGATGGCTTGAACCCAGAGGTAGACGATCCAATCAACGTATCGGGACAAGATTGTTGGATTTGTGCAAAGACGCGGTGCTTCAGCTCCAACCGCTCAGACACGGATTCCTGAATATATTCAGCACCTTCTACCGCTTCGGTGATAGTATCGGCAAAGCTCAACACTCCTTCCTCCATCATCGGAATGTCCGATAATGCCGGAAGCGATGCCCGCGCATTCGCCATAACTTCGCCAATTTTGCGCGCAGCTTCCGGGTCCGGGTCAAACACCGACACGTTCCAGCCGTTCAGCAAAAACCGTGCCGCCCAACCGCCGCCAATAACCCCACCACCAATGATTGCTGCTTTTCTTGTCATGCCACACGCCTTTCAATTGCCAAAGACGGGTCCGATAGCGCCACGCGCTCGCCCGCTCTCATTACCGCCGGATCATTGGCTCTGCGGGCAAAGACTGCCTCCACCATAGGTCGGAAAAACTCTATCTGTTCATAGCCATAGGCCGGGTCAAAACTGGATTGATCCCAAGCTTCGCAGAACGCTTCGCAATCCTCGAAATAGGGATGGTCGCGGTACTTATCACGGCTATTCGGGTCGCCGCCTGTGTGATGCGCATAGTACAGCCGCTGAAAATCGCCATGCTTTTCCACAACCCACGCGCATTGTTCGCGCACAAAGGGCCGCAAGATCGCGGCGGCATATTCATCATGGTTATAGGGCGCGTAGATATCGCCAATGTCATGCAGCAAGGCGCAGACAACCCAATCGTCATCCGCCCCCGCCCGCCACGCCCGCGTGGCCGCCTGCAACGAATGACCAAGCCGCGAGATTTGGTAACCCGAAAGGCCCTCATCCAGCTCCACCATAGCTTTCAGCAATCGGTCCGCTGTGCCGGCCGCATAATCAATCTCATGCGCGGTCAGGAAGGCGTAATCCTCGGCATCGCCATCCTTCATCGCAGTGAATTTTACCTTTTCCATGCCCGCCCCCTATTTCGCCATCGGCGCGCGTTTTTCCAGCTTCAACCGCGTGCGCACTTCCGCAGGCGTAATCACCCGCGCACCCATCGCGGTGATGATCCCCACAGCGCGTTCGACCAACTGCGCATTGGTCGCCAAAACGCCCTTGTCCAGCCACAGGTTATCTTCCAACCCCACCCGCACATTGCCGCCCGCCAAAACCGATGCGGCAACATAGGCCATCTCGTTTCGGCCCAGCGCAAAGGCCGACCAGTGCCAATTGTCCGGCACATTATTGACCATCGCCATAAAAGTATTCAGATCGTCCGGCGCCCCCCACGGCACGCCCATGCACAACTGCACCAACACCGGGTCAGGGATAATCCCTTCCTTTGCCAGCTCCTTGGCCAACCACAGATGCCCGGTG
>CBDTUV010000168.1:0-6641 GCA_965363575.1 uncultured Pseudorhodobacter sp.
GCATCGGCCATCGCTTCGTGCTGATCATGGGGCAGATAGCCTGTCGCACTGCGGTCCACCTCATGCATGTCGGGGTGGATGTGGAGGGGCAGCGCAAAGCGGTTGGCCAAAAGCTCAGCGGTTTGCTGCGCCTTGGTTTCGGGCGAGGTGATGATCCGCCAGCCGCGCCCCGGCCACCCCCGCGCACAGGCCGCAACCAGACGGCGGCGCCCCTGACCCGAGATTTCCCATTCCGGAACAGGGATTTGCGCGTCAATCTTTACCTCGGGGTGGGAGAGATAGAGGATGCGTTGGGTCATAGGGTAGGCTTGCTGTAAAAGGCGATGATATCTTGGCGCGTTTTGCCTAGGATAAAATCTGACCATATCAAAGTGCGGCCCTTGGCATCGGTCACGCGGCCACCCAATGGCAGCGCCAAAAGCTCTTGGGGTTTAATATCAACGCCGCAAAGCGTGATGGCGATAACGCCTGCACGGCGCGCCCGAACCATCGGCAAAAGGGCCCAGATATAGCTGAACAGGTTAAGACGGGACATAAATTCAGTTGGCAGTTTCACGGCAAGGCTGTTGGGAATTGCCGCGACGACCGCTTGGCTGGCCCAGCTCATGAATCGTTCATCAGCGATCATGGGCCTGAACCACAAAGATTGCTTTTTCGACCATAAATCAATGAATTGCGTGGCGATGCTGTGATGGTATTTGGGATGAAAGGCCACCAATGACGAATTGCCGCGCGCGTATTTTCGCCCCTTTGTAAGACGCCAGACGAAGCGCCCGATTGCGCCTAAGGGCAAAATAGCGCTTTGCAACAGCATCAACCCATCGGGGCGGGGCAGTTTATCAAGCACACGGGCTAAATCACCGGTCACAATGGTATCAAGGTCGATGTAAAGCGCTGGTAGGTCGTCTTGCAGCACCCCCGCTTGGAACATGGCCAATTTGGTTTGGCAGCCCGACCCGCGAAACTCCGGCTTCAACCAAAATTCCGGGATTGGGCGCAAATCTGCGCGAGGATCGAGGCCGGGGCGATCCCGGTCAGACATCAGCACAAAACGCGGTTGGCGCTGCGTATGGGCCGCGATGGCCGTGATAAGCCGGTTTACGAGGGCGACATCATATTTGTCGCCCCATAAAATCATCACGCATTGCCAACTTGGCAGGCCTGATTGCGCCTTAGATTGTGGCATTGATCGCGCCGCCATCAAGCAGCAGGTTTTGGCCGACGATAAAGCCCGCTTTGTCAGAACACAGGAACGCACAAGCGGCACCAAATTCGGTGGCGGTGCCATAGCGCCGCGCGGGGATTGTGGCTTGGCGCTGTTTGGTGGCGGTGGCGCGGTCGATACCTTGGGCCTTTGCCACGCCATCATCCAAGCTGTCGGCGCGGTCGGTGGCGTGGATGCCGGGAAGCAGGTTGTTGATGGTGACGCCGTGTTCGGCAACCTGGCGGGCGGTGCCTGCGACAAAACCCGTAAGGCCGGTGCGCGCGGCGTTGGACAGGCCCAGTGCCGGAATCGGCGCCTTGACCGAGCCAGAGGTGATGTTGACCACCCTGCCCCATTTTCGCGCGATCATACCCGGCAGCACCGCCTGCATCAGCGCGATCGGGGTCAGCATGTTGCCATCAAGCGCTTTGATGAAATCATCGCGCGACCAATCGGACCACATGCCCGGAGGCGGGCCACCAGCGTTGGTTACAAGGATATCCACGTTTCCGGCGGCAGCCAGAACGGCAGCGCGGCCAGCATCAGTGGTGATATCGGCCGCCACGGCGGTCACGGTGACGCCAAAGCGCGCGCGCAAATCGGCAGCGGTGGCTTGCAACGCCTCATCCCCGCGGGCGTTGATAACAAGGTTCACGCCTGCTTCGGCCAATGCCTCGGCGCAACCACGGCCCAAGCCTTTTGATGCCGCGCATACCAGTGCCGATCTGCCTTTGATCCCAAGATCCATTTTGTAGCCCTTTGCGGTTATGTGTTGAAAACAGGGTTAGCAGGCAGTCGCCGCGAGGGAAAGTGGGCAGGAACGATTCGCAGGTTTCGGGGCGGTTGGCGAGATTGGAAAGCAATGCGCGCAGCCTACGCGGGTTGTTTCGTGTATTTTATGTAATGTCTTGTAAAATTTGTAGATAAATTAACGATTTGATAAGGGTTTGGGTTGGATATGGGGCATGCACCGCCAAACAAGGTGTGGTCAAGATTGGAAGTGGTTTTGCAGATGCCTGCTATGTCTGCCGTGGTGCCCGGACAGGTTTGTCAGGTGTTCGGCTCTCAGGATGTGTTTGTGGCGCTAGGGGTGAACCTTGATGAAGGTTTGGCCGGACTGGAAGATGCGTGCCTTGGCGATATTTATCTGCTGGCGCGTGAGGCTGTGGCGCAAAAGCTGGTTTTGCGGCGGGGGGGCGATGGCCAAAAAGTGGCCGATGGCAGTGCGTTAGGCATATCCGGCGCACAGGTTTCGATTGCGGCGCGCTATACGTTGATGACCCCGGATGGTGACAAGGTTGAATTGCTGGCGCTGCGGGTTTCGGCCGAAAGCGGGTTTGAGCCGGGCTATTTCATTTTACCGTTGTCGCCGATCGGGCCACAGATCGAATATACTTTGGTTAAGGTGGAAGAACCGAAGCCCCAAGAGTGGTTGATGGACCTTATGTGAATTTCATTCGCGCGGAGCACGATGGTCACGTTGGGCAATGGCAGCCAACGCACCATTGAGGCGTTGGCCGCCGCTGACCGGGTGTTGACCCGCGATCATGGACCGCAAGTGCTGCGCTGGGTTGGCCATGTTATGCTGCGCGCTGTATGGCCCTATGCGCCAGTGATGATTACCGCTGGATCTATGGGCAATGAGGGCGATTTGGTGGTCAGCCAGTATCACCGGATGTTTTTGTATCAGCACAACCGCGCCGGGGCCGTGCAGAGCTCTGAAATCATGGTACGGGCCAAGCATTTGGTGGACGGTGAGCATATCTTTCTGCGCGAGGGCGGAATTGTGGAGTATTACAGCCTGGTGTTTGACGCGCATGAGATCATCTATGCCGAAGGGATCCCGGCCGAGAGCCAGTTGGTCACCGAGGCGACCGTCGCGCGCTTGTCGCCGGATTTGGCCGCCGAGGTGAGCGAGCGGTTTTCCGGTATCACCCAGTTGCAGCATTTCGGCACCGAAGCCGGACCGCAGGCTTTGGCAGGCATTGGGCTGGATGGTGTAAGGCATAGCAAGGGCGGGCGATACGCCCTGATTGCAAGCAGTTGCGAAGCGCCAAAATAGGGGTTATGTGCCGCATATGTTGGACAATCGCCCCCCCCTTCCGCCCGAAATCGCCCGCCGCCGGACCTTTGCGATCATCGCACACCCGGATGCTGGTAAAACCACGCTGACTGAAAAATTCCTGCTGTTTGGTGGGGCTATTCAGATGGCAGGCCAAGTGCGTGCCAAGGGCGAAGCGCGGCGCACGCGGTCGGATTTCATCAAGATGGAGCAAGACCGCGGGATCTCGGTTTCGGCGTCAGCGATGTCGTTTGATTTTCGCGAATTCCGGTTCAACTTGGTGGATACGCCCGGCCACTCGGACTTTTCCGAGGATACGTACCGCACGCTGACGGCGGTCGACGCCGCTGTGATGGTGATTGACGGGGCCAAGGGCGTGGAAAGCCAGACGCGCAAATTGTTTGAAGTGTGCCGGCTGCGCGACCTGCCGATCTTGACCTTTTGTAACAAGATGGACCGTGAGGCCCGCGATACGTTTGAGATTATTGACGAAATTCAGGAAAATTTGGCAATTGATGTCAGCCCTGCCAGCTGGCCCATCGGGTCGGGGCGCGATTTCCTGGGGTGCTATGACATTCTGAACGACCGGCTGGAACTGATGGACCGCGCGGACCGGAACCGCGTGGCCGAAACGATTGAGATTAAGGGCTTGAACGATCCAAAACTGGCCGAGCATATCCCTGCAGATATGTTGGCCAAGCTGCGCGAAGAGTTGGAAATGGCGCGGGAATTGTTGCCGGCCCTGAACCGTGAGGCGCTGTTGAACGGGTCAATGACGCCGATTTGGTTTGGATCTGCAATCAACTCTTTCGGGGTGAAGGAACTGATGGACGGGATCGGGAAATTCGGCCCCGAACCGCAGCCCCAACCCACCGCGACCCGCAAAGTGGCGCCCGAAGAAACCGCGGTGACGGGTGTCGTATTCAAGGTGCAGGCGAATATGGACCCCAAACACCGCGACCGCGTGGCGTTTGTGCGGCTGGCGTCGGGGCATTTTCAGCGCGGTATGAAGCTGAACCATGTGCGGTCGAAAAAGGTTATGACGATCAGCAGCCCGGTGTTGTTTTTGGCCGCCGACCGCGAATTGGCCGAAGAAGCTTGGGCTGGCGATATCATCGGCATTCCGAACCACGGGCAACTGCGGATTGGCGATGCGCTGACCGAGGGCGAGGAGTTGCGCTTTACCGGTATTCCGTCTTTTGCGCCGGAATTGCTGCAAGGCGTGCGCGCGGGCGATCCGATGAAGGCCAAGCATCTGGAAAAGGCACTGCTGCAATTTGCCGAAGAAGGTGCGGCCAAGGTGTTCAAACCGATGATTGGGTCGGGCTATATTGTGGGCGTTGTGGGCGCGTTGCAGTTTGATGTGCTCGCCAGCCGGATTGAGCAGGAATATTCGCTGCCCGTCAGCTTTGCGCCGTCGCAGTTCACCTCGGCCCGCTGGGTCCAAGGGCCGCGGGACGAGATGGACAAGTTTATTAATGTCAACAAAGGCCATATCGCAACAGACAGTGACGGTGACACCGTGTTTTTGACGCGGTTGCAATGGGATATTGACCGGATTGTGCGCGATTATCCCAAGCTGAAACTAACGGCGACCAAGGAAATGATGGTGTAGCGCTCGTGGCCCATTGGCCACGAACCACCTGACAACATCGTTAAAACCCGCATGATGCCGTAGACAATCCACTGATTTACCGCCACTTTGTTTCCAAACAAGAAGAAATGAGGCAGTAAATGTTGAAGCAGACCGGGCCAAAGGGCGATAACTATTACAAAAATCGCGCTCAGAATTATAACAAAAAGCGCCTGAAGCAAGAATGGTGGCACGTCGAGCAAAAGGAAATGGAAGCGCTGCTGGACAGCCTTCCGCGCAACCTTTCTGTGGTTGATATTCCGTTTGGCACCGGCCGGTTCGTGCCGTTTTACGACAAGTTTGGTTATAAGATCGCAGGGCTTGATGCCTCGGCCGATATGATCGGGGCGGCACGCGAGGCGTTGGGTGCCCTTTATGACAAATGCAGCTGCACTGTCGGCGATGCGATGGACCTGCCCTATAAGGATGGCGCGTTTGATCTGGTCGTCAGCACCCGGTTCCTGCGCGATATCGTGACGTTTGGGATGGCGAAAAAGATGCTGGCCGAAATGGCGCGGGTGACGTCGAAATATGCGATCATCCAGCTTGGCAATAATTTTGACGATGGCCGCACGCCCGCAGATGATGAGGTGATGGGCGGCAATCTGTCCAAGGCGGGCGTGGACAAGCTGTTGAAAGACAATGGCTTGAAAGTGGCCGACCGCCGCCTTGTTCTGTCCGAGCCTGAGATTGGTGAGATTTATCACGTTCTGTGCGAAAAGATTTGATCCGTGCAGATTGAGTTTGTTGGCCTTCCGGGGAGCGGCAAGACCACTGTGGCTTTTGCGATTGAAGGGCAGCTTAAATCCGAACGCTATCAGATAGACGGGCTGCGCAATGCGGCGCGTCGGGCGATGAAAACTGCGCAGGCTGATATCAGTTTTTTGCAACGCCGGGGGGAGCGGGTCAGCCTTTATGGCTGCATGGTCTGGGCGCATAAATACCCGGATTTGTATGAATGGATGTTTCGGCTCAGCCATTCGGATTTTGTGGCGCTGGTCTGGGGCATGGAAATGCTGTCGCAGCAGGGAATTTTGCTGGCGCATGGCGACAAAGACCTGATCGTGCTGACCGATGAAGGCTATTTGCAGCGCCTGGCCTGGAACTTCATTGAGCGTGAGGACGAGGCTAAAATTGACAAGATCAGCGCCTTGCTACCACCGGATTTCGTGACAATCTATTTGACGATTGACCCGAAGCTGTCGTTTGAACGCACAAAAAGCCGCCGCAAAGGGGTGCCGATTGGCCTGAAATGCAGCGATGAAGCCGCGACCTTGGCGAAATTTACCCGTTACGGCGTAATGTTGGACAGGTTAGTTGAGGCGCGGCAAGCGCTTGGTCATTCTGTGATGCGGGTGGATGCGATGCAAGATGTCGAAAAGGTTGCGAAGGATGTCGTGCAGCATTTGACCCCCCTGCTGTCACCGCCTTTGCCTGCAAGAAAAAAGCGCGGAGCGCCGTCATGACCACCCCAACCTACGACCGCGCGCCCGACAGCCTGATCGCCCATTGGGACAAGCGCCGCGGGCAGATGCGATTGGAAGCGGCCGACCGGCTGGCCGGGCTGGACACCGATTTGGCACCGCTGATCACCCGGGTTTTGCCGCCTGCCCCGCCTCCCTTGCCCAAAGGCGCAAGCCGCCATGCGTTGAAAGAACATGAGTTGCGCGTGGAACTGGCGGGGCAATCGGAACTGGTGTTTTTGCACGCTTTTCTGATTTCCCATCTGCGCAAACGCCGTT
>CBDTUV010000169.1:0-6594 GCA_965363575.1 uncultured Pseudorhodobacter sp.
GTCAGGTGGTCGGCATCATCATCGACGATAAAGATGGTCATGCGGCACCTTTGATCGCTGTGATGGGGGTGGGTAGGGTGATGGTGACTTTGGTGCCTTGGCCGATGGTTGAGGCGACGTCGATTTGGCCGCCGAATTCTTGCACGATGGCTTGGGAAATGGAGAGGCCAAGGCCAAGGCCTTCACCGGTGATTTTGGTGGAAAAGAACGGTTCGGTCACGCGGGGCAGGTCGCTGGGGTCGATGCCTGCGCCGGTATCGGTGACGGTCAAGGTGGTGGTTTTGCCGTCATTTTGGACGGTGACGGTGATCGCGGGGGCTGGGCAGCCACCCACGGCATCAAGCGCGTTGAGCAGGAGATTGACCAAAACCTGCTCCATTCGAATGGCGCCTGCGCGGATGAAAATGGGCGGGTTCGGGGGTGTGAACGCAGGGGTTATGCCTGCAGTTTTGGCACGGGGCGCGGTGAGTTCTATGGCGTTTTCAACGGTATGCGCGATGTTGATCAGGGACAACTCACCTTGTTCTTTGCGGCTAAAGCTTTTGAGGTGTTTGGTTGTGCGTTGCATGCGGCGCACCAGCCCGCGCGCGGTGCTGAGCCGGCTTTGGGTTTTGTCTTGGCCTTTGGGCAAGGCGATTTCAGCGGCGGCGAGCGTCGCCTCCATCGCGGCCAAAGGTTGGCTGATTTCATGCACGATGGCGGCGGACATGCGGCCAAGGGCGGCCATTTTTTCGGAATGGATCAGGCCTTCTTGGGCGGCGCGCAGTTCCGCCTCGGTTTGGCGGCGGGCCTGCACCTCATGCGCGAGGTCGCGGGTGCGTTCGGTTACGCGGGTTTCCAAAAGGGCGTTTTGGCGTAGGCGGAGGGCAACCAATTGCTGGCGTTGATGGGCGATTTTGGCAAGCCCAGTGGCCAGTATGGCCAGAAGGGCGGCACCAAGCGCTGACAGAATTGCGGTGGTGGTGACAGGGGCGATGGGCGCGCCGGCCATCAGCATCCAACCATCATCGGTCAAGGGACGTGCGCGGATCAGCATTGGACCATTGGCCGTTTGGGCGCGGTCGGGGGCGGTCAGGATGGGGCTGGCACCGACCAGATCGACCCCGTCATAGGTGCGCGCGTCGCGGATGCGGGCCAAGGTTTCGGGCGCGAGGGTGGTTGTTGGGCGGTAGAGCCATTCGGCAGCCCCGGTCAAAAACACCACGCCGTCTTGGTCGATGATCGCGGTGGCAAGGCCTGCGCGCAGCCATGTTGCCTGAAGCGGGGTCAGGTCAACCTTGACCACCAAAACACCGCGCGCCGCCCCCACGGTGACGGGGGTGGACAGGAAATACCCTGGTTCACCCGTGGCGGCGCCAATGGCGTAATAGCGACCGTTCTGGCCTGCCAAAGCGGCCTTGAAATAGGGACGAAAGCTGAAGTTGCGGCCAATCAGGCTTAGGTCATCTTGGAAGTTTGAGGTGGCGATGGTGTTGCCTTGGGTATCCATCAAAAACAGCAAGGACGCGCCGGAATAAGTGGCGATTTTGGCGAGGTAGCGGTTGGCCTCATCAATATTGGCGGGGTATTCGGGGGCGGCGATGGCGGCGCGGATGCGGGCGTCTTCGGCAGCGATACCGGGCAAAGAGCCAAAGCGTGCGATTTCGGTTTCAACGGCGCGGGCGGTCAAGATCAAGGATTGGTCAAGCTGGGCGCGCAAGCCTTGCAGGCTGGCGCGGTGGGTAAAGACATAGGTCAAGGCGGCCGCACAAAGGGCAAGGGCGAGGGCGGCGAGGAGCGTGTGCCGGCCGGTCATGGCGTGTCCAACAAGCGGTCGGCGATGTGGCGCGCGATGGGAATTGCAGAGGTGGCGGCGGGTGAAGGCGCGTTGCAGACATGCAGGCTGTGGCGGGTTTCGGCGAACAGAAAATCGTCGATGATTTTGCCATCGGGGGCGACGGCCTGCGCGCGCACGCCTGATTTATAAGGGGCAAGGTCACCCAACCGGATGCGGGCGCAGTATTTTTGCACCTTTTTGAGATAGCTGGCTTTGGAGAGGGAGGACCCCAGTTCATCCACCGCCGAGGCTGCGTTGCGGGCGAGCAGCTTCCAAAAACCGGGATAGGAGAGGGCGGAGGCAAGATCGGCGGCGTTAAGGCTGAATTTGCCGTATCCTTCGCGCGCACCCGCCAGCACGGCCGAAGGGCCAACGGTAAAGCCGCCATTCATTTTGCGGGTCAGGTGGACGCCGAGGAAGGGGCGTTCGGGGTCGGGGATGGGATAGATCAGGTGTCGGACGAGGTCTGCGGGTTGGTTTTTGAGGGCGAAGTAATCGCCGCGAAACGGGATGATGCGGAAATTGATATC
Organism: uncultured Pseudorhodobacter sp.; assembly: GCA_965363575.1. Classification (GTDB taxonomy): domain Bacteria; phylum Pseudomonadota; class Alphaproteobacteria; order Rhodobacterales; family Rhodobacteraceae; genus Pseudorhodobacter. Next base: position 2,347 of record CBDTUV010000169.1, read on the forward strand.
GGCACCGAAGCGTTTGGCGATGCGGTCGGCGTGCAGGCCTGCGCAAAACACCGCTTTGCCTGCGGACAGGCTGCCATGCGAGGTGTGCAAAGTGACACCGCTGGCCTGTTCATCGCCGCCTGTCACGTGGGTGTTGAACAGGATTTCGCCACCACGGCTGGTGAAAACCTCAGCCATTTTCAGCGCCATCACCGCGTAATCGACAATGCCGGTAGAGGGGGAGAGCAGCGCCCCTGTGGAGGAGATGTTGGGCTCAAGTTTGCGCGCCTCCTCGCCTGTGAGGCGTTCGATTTTGATGCCATTGGCGCGGGCGCGGGTTTCCAGTGTGGCCATGCGGATGAGTTCAGCATCATCGGTGGCGACGATCAGTTTGCCGCAGGTTTGGGTCGGAATGGCATGTTCGGCGCAAAAATCGCGGGTTGCGGTGACGCCTTGCGCGCAGAAACGGGCTTTGAGGCTGCCGGGGGCGTAATAGACGCCTGCGTGGATCACGCCCGAATTGCGGCCGGTTTGGTGGAGGGCGGGTTTGGCCTCTTTTTCCAGCAGGGTGATTTTGGCGGTGGGATGGCGGGATTGCAGGTCAAGTGCTGTGGCAAGGCCTATGATGCCGCCGCCGATGATGGCGAAATCTGTGGTGGGTTTGCTGGGCATCTGGCGTCTCATTTTTGGGTCTGCGCTTGGGGCGGTTGCGGGGGCTTTGCCCCCCTTGCCTTGCGGCAATTCCCCCCAAGGTATTTTTACCAAGATGAAAGGGGAAGGGTTTATTGGGGTGGGCAGGGTTTTAAGGTGATGGGCGGGCCTGCAGTGGTGCCGAGGTCTTGGCATTCAGTTTGGGTGCAGAGGTGCCAGCCGGCGCCTGTGGCACCGGAGGCGGCAAGGGTGAGGTGTGGCACTTGGGTCATCGGACGCCAGACCCACCAGCCGTTTTCGAGCTTGGCATCATCGGCGGGTTCCATGCCGGCGCCAGAGCCTTTGATCGCTGCGCGGGTGAGGGTGAGGGTCGGGTTGGTGATTTGCCACTGTTCGACCCAGTCGATTTTTTCGACCGAATGGGTCCAGCGCAAGGTAAAATCTGGGGTTGGCAGGGACAGGAGTGCTGCCCCTACCATCAGGCAAAAACTCATTCTGCCGCCTGTTTTTTGCGCCACCAGAGGTTGGCGGCAAAGAGCGCAACCAATGCGAAGCCCAGCTCATCCGTGATGGGCAAAGCGGCAATCAGGGTGCCAGCGGCGGCCACGGCCAGCAGGCGTTCCCACACGGCGAGGGGGCGGCCAAGCCAGCCGATCACGGCCGCGCCCCAAAGGCCGATCGCGAGCACGGCCTTTAGGACAATGTAGGCCACGGCAGGGGCAAAGCCGATGGCATCGGCCAAGGGGCCGCCCGGTTGTAGCATCAAGGCCGGGGTATAGACCGCCATGAAGGGGATGACGAAGCCTGCGGCCGCGATTTTCACTGCCTCAAGCGAGATGCGCAGGCCGCTTTCCTTGGCAATCGGGGCTGCGGCAAAGCAGGCGAGGGCGACGGGGGGGGTGAGGTCTGCGAGGATGCCGAAGTAGAACACGAACATATGGCTGACGATCAGCGGCACGCCGAGTTCCAAAAGGGCCGGGCCTGCGATGGCGGAGGTGATGATGTAATTGGGGATCGTGGGGATGCCCATGCCAAGGATGATGCAGGTGATCATAGTCAGGATCAGCGACAGGATCAGGCTGTCTTGGCCGACCGAGACGATGAAACTGCCGAAGGTGTTGGCGACGCCTGTCAGGGTCATGGTGCCGATGATAATGCCGACCAGTGCGCAGGCGATGCCCACGGGCAAGGCGGTTTTGGCGCCGTCCGCCAGCGCGTCGCGGCAGATCAGCAAGGTTTCGCGCCCGCCTTTGGTGATGGCGTTGAGCGCGATCAGGGCGATGATGGCCGACATGACGACCCAGATGCCGAATTTGAAAAACGCAGCTGCGATGATGCCAAGGCCAATCCAGAAAATGATACGAAACACACCTTCGGGCAGGTTGAGGGAGGCGGCGGCACCGAGGATCAGCAAGACGGTCAGAGCGAGGCCGATGGTGCCGGAAAACAGCGGCGTGTAGCCGGAGAAGAGGAGGTAGACGAGGACTGCCAGCGGTAAGATCAGATACCAGCCTTCGCGGATGGCTTTCATAGGCGAAGGCAACTCGCTGAGCGATAGACCTGTCAGTTTGGCGCGCCCGGCTTCTAGATGGACCATCCAGAAGGCGGAGGCGAAGTAAAGGATGGCGGGGATGAGGGCGGCGGTGACCACCTCAAAATACTCCACCCCCAAAGTTTCGGCCATGATGAAGGCGACAGCGCCCATTACAGGGGGCATAAGCTGGCCGCCCATGGAAGCCGTCGCCTCTACCCCGCCGGCAAAGGCGGGGCGGTAGCCAAAGGATTTCATCAAAGGAATGGTGAATTGGCCGGTTGTGACCACATTGGCCACGCCAGAGCCGGAAATGGTGCCCATGAGGCCGGACGACAGCACCGACACCTTGGCCGGGCCGCCTTGTTTATGGCCGACGAGGCCCAAGGAAACATCGGTGAACAGTTTGATCATCCCAGCTTTTTCAAGGAAAGAGCCGAAAAGGATGAAGAGGAAGATGAAGGTCGACGACACATAGGTCGGGATGCCGTAGATCCCTTCGGTGCCAAAGGCCATATGATCAACCACTTGGGAAAAGTCATAGCCGCGGTGGTTGAAGGGGCGCGGCAGGTATTCGCCAAACAGGCAATAGGAGAGGAACAGGCCTGCGATGATTGGCAAAGCCGGTCCCATCAGCGCCCAAGCAGCGGCAAATACGGTGAAGAGGGCGATGCAGCCGATGATGATGTCGCGGGTTTCGGGGTCGCCTGCGCGCATAATAAGCGGCACATATTCCCACCATTGATACAGGGCAACGGTGACGCCGAGGGCGGCCATGGTCCAGCCCAAGGTGCGGGCGGTTTTGGAGCCGCCTTTCAGGATGGCAAGAAGGGGGAAGCCTAGCAGCGCCAGAAAGCCTACGTGAAAGGCGCGGGTGATTTGGCTTGCAAAATCAATAAGGTGGGCGGCAGTGGCGATTTGAAAGGCCGAAAAGGCCACCGCAATCCAAAACAGGATGCGGCCTTCAACGCCGGGGGGGAACCCCGATTCCAAAGGGTCATGATGGCTGGTTTCTTCTGTCTTGTTGGTCTGCATGTCCCACCCTCCCCAGCGGTCAAAAAGAAGGGCGGCCTTTCTTGGAAAAGGCCGCCCCTTGGTACGTGGTGTCAGATTACTTGATCACGCCAACTTCGCGGTAGTAGCGTTCTGCACCCGGGTGCAGCGGGATTGGCATGCCAGTCAGCGCATTTTCCAAGCTGATGTTTTCTGCCGATTTATGGGCGGCAACCAGGGTGGGAAGGTTCTCAAACATCAATTTGGTCATTTGGTAGGCGGTTTCCTCTGAAACATCCTCGTGCGTTACGAAAAAGTTCATGACGGCCACGGTGGGCACATCTTCGGTCTGGCCTTCATAGGTGCCAGCCGGAATGACGCCCGCCACGAAGGGCGCGCCCAGCTTTTCGACAACCTCCGCAGGAATGGAAACGATTTGGGTTGGCATGTTGGTGGCCAGATCCTTGATCGAGGCGACACCGATACCAGCCGATTGCAAAGTCGCGTCAAGCTGACGGTTCTTTTGCAGTTCGACCGATTCTGCGAAGGGCAGATACTCGACTTTGGACATATCCTCATAGGACATGCCCGCCGCTTCCAGAATGGCGCGGGCGTTCAGTTCGGTGCCCGATTTGGGCGCGCCGACCGACAGGCTTTTGCCTTTCATATCTGCCAGCGTTTTGATGCCGCTGTCAGCGGTTGCCGCGATCTGGATAAAGTTTGGATAGGCGGCAGCAATGCCACGTAGCTTGTCCAGCGGCTCTTTGAAGCCAACTTCGGTGTTGCCTTCCCAAGCGAATTTGACGGAATCGCCAAGCGCCAAGGCCAATTCGCCCTTGCCTTGCTGCAGCAAGTTCAGGTTTTCAACGGAAGCTTTGGTCGATTGAACCTGTGCCTGTACATTGGGGATATTTTCGCCGTAGAGCGTGGCAAGCGCCGAACCAACCGGGTAATAAACGCCCGATGTGCCGCCAGTCAGGACGTTGATGAATTCTTGCGCATTGGATGCGACAGGGGCAGATGCGATAACGGCACCGGCCAAAAGGCTGCGCAGGGTTGCGGTCATTTTGGACATAGGATCCTCCTCCAAGGTG
>CBDTUV010000170.1:0-6455 GCA_965363575.1 uncultured Pseudorhodobacter sp.
TCAGCGCCGCTATTGATGCGATTCCCTTCGGGATCGCTTGGCGCGCAAGTGCATCCGTCATGGGGTTGGCCCTATTGCACACATAGGGCTCAATCACTTGCACCAAAGCATCCATGCCCGAGGCCAGCGTCACGCCCCTAGGGCAACCATCTGTCAGTGCAGGGTCGACTAAGGCAAGATTTGCCAGCATTCGGTTGTCGCGCAAGCTAACTTTGCGCCCAAGCGCACCGATAACCGCATTTTTGGTTACCTCTGCCCCGGTGCCCGCGGTCGTTGGCAGGGCGATAAAGGGAAGCGGTGGTGTTTGCAGCGGCAGGCCATCACCCACCACCTCCAAATGCGTCAAAGGCGAGCTTTTGCTAGGAATAAGCGCAGCTAGCGCTTTTCCCGAGTCCAGAACAGACCCGCCACCCACCGCCAGAACCACCTGTGCATCAAAGGCGCGGCCTTGTGCCAACGCGGCCTCTAAATGTTCCAATTCTGGCTCGCCACTGCCACGTATGGCTAGCACATCGGCGCCTGCCATACGCAAAACATCGGCTGCATGGTCCGCCCAATCGTGCGATCCCCGCACCAGCACAATCCGTTAGCCATACGTCAACGCAACGTCTATCGCCTCATCTGCCCGCCCTCTGCCAAAAATAATCTGGCCTGCGGTTGCGAACCCAAAACCGTTCAAAACAGCATTGTAGCTGCGACAGCGCGCTTCCATGCCCCATATTTTGCTGCGCGCGTCGCTTCATCCATTTGCGGCTCAAACGTACGCTCCAAGGCCCAATTGGCGGCAAAACCGGCCTGATCAGGGTAAATGCCAGCCCTTTGGCCCGCCAACCACGCTGCCCCAAGCGCGGTCGTTTCGCGCACCATGGGCCGGTCAACTTTTGCGCCGATAATATCCGCCAAAAACTGCATTGACCAATCCGAGGCTGTCATGCCACCGTCCACCCGAAGCGTTGGCTGCGTGCCGGTCGTCGCCCAATCCGCCTGCATCGCCTCTAACAAGTCACGGGTCTGATAACCGACAGACTCAAGCGCGGCGCGCGCCATCTCGGCCGGGCCGGACCCTCGGGTCAGCCCAAACACTGCGCCGCGGCATTCCGCATTCCAATATGGCGCGCCAAGCCCGACAAAGGCAGGCACTAGAACCACGTTCTGCGACGTGTCTGCTTTTTCGGCCAAGGGTTGTGTTTCACTAGCTTCACGAATAATTTTCAGGCCATCACGCAGCCATTGCACCACGGCACCTGCGATAAAAATTGACCCTTCAAGCGCATAGGTTGGTTTACCATCGAACTGATAGGCAATAGTGGTCAGCAAACGATGGGTCGATGTGACCGCTTTGTCGCCCGTGTTCAACAAGGCAAAACACCCGGTGCCATAGGTCGATTTCATCATGCCGGGGGCAAAACAGGCCTGCCCCACCGTGGCGGCTTGTTGATCCCCCGCCACACCCAAAATCGGGATCGGGCGGCCGAACATATCTGGCCGCGTCATGCCGAAATCAGCGGCACAATCCTTGACCTCTGGTAACATTTCCATCGGAATATCAAACAGATCACAGATCGTCTTGCTCCACCGGCCTTTGTGAATATCATAGAGCAAAGTCCGCGCTGCATTGGTCGCATCGGTGGCATGCACCGCGCCACCAGTAAGTTTCCAAATCAAAAAGCTATCTACCGTACCAAAAAGCAACTCACCGCGCCGCGCCTTATCCCGTGCGCCCGCGACGTTGTCCAAAAGCCATTTCAGCTTCGTTCCGGAAAAATAGGGGTCTGCCAGCAGTCCGGTGCGGGCGGTGATCATCTTGTCATGGCCTGCGTCGCGTAATGTGCGGCAATACTCTGACGTGCGCCGATCTTGCCAAACGATCGCGTTGTAAATGGGCTGGCCGGTTGTACGATCCCAGACAATCGTTGTTTCGCGCTGGTTTGTGATCCCAATCGCGGTAATATCTGACGCGCCAATTCCGGCCTTTTCAATTGCGGCGCGCGCAGTCCCCGCAGTAGTAGACCACAGGTCAGAGGGATCATGCTCTACCCAACCGCCTTGTGGGAAGTGCTGGGGAAACTCTTCTTGTGCGGTTGCAACAATCTGCATCGCGCCATTAAAGATGATCGCGCGACTTGATGTTGTGCCCTGATCAATCGCAAGAATATGGCTCATAAATGCCCCCTCGGCCTGTGCGCTGCTTCGGCTCATCCACTTGTAAATAGCCTCGCATCGATGTGCCAATCGTCACCTCATTTTCTGAGGGCGGGGATATTTATAAGCTGATGAATGGGGGCAAGGCGTACGCCCTGCCCCCAACCGTTATTTTACTGCCAGGATTTGATCAGCTCATCATAGCTGATTGTTTCCCCTGCAGGCTTCTCATTCTCTAGTTTGGCGACTGGCGCGCCCGGTGCATCCAGCCATTCTTGTGGGTCTTTTGGCTCGTTCATCTTCGGACCAATGTCGCCTTGAATGCCTGCACGCTCGATCCGCTCCATGACCTTTTCTTGCTCGGCACACAAAGCATCCAGTGCTTCCTGCGGGGTTTTGGCCCCCGACATTGCATCACCGATGTTCTGCCACCACAACTGTGCCAGCTTTGGATAATCGGGGATATTGGTGCCGGTTGGCGACCAAGCTGTCCGTGCGGGCGAACGGTAAAATTCGACCAAACCGCCCAATTCTGGCGCCCGCTTGGTAAAGCTTTCATCCTGAATGGTCGACTCGCGGATGAAGGTCAGACCAACGTGGGCTTTCTTCACATCCACAGTCTTGGAGGTGACGAACTGTGCATACAGCCATGCGGCCTTTGCACGGTCAACAGGCGTTGACTTCATCAACGTCCACGACCCCACATCCTGATAACCGACCTTGGTGCCTTCCTGCCAATAGGCGCCATGCGGCGAGGGTGCCATACGCCATTTCGGCGTTCCATCCTCGTTCATCACGGGCAGGCCCGGCTTTACCATATCGGCGGTAAAGGCGGTGTACCAGAACATCTGCTGGGCCACTTCGCCCTGTGCAGGCACGGGGCCAGCCTCACCAAAGGTCATACCTGCCGCTGCCGGCGGCGTGTATTTGTTCAGCCAGTCGATCGCCTTGGTGACGGCATAGACAGCCGCCGCATCATTGGTGGCGCCGCCCCGGTTGACGCAAGAGCCAACAGGTTGTGAATTTTCATTCACCCGAATGCCCCATTCATCGACGGGCAGGCCATTGGGTTCACCCACATCGCCCATCCCGGCCATAGACATCCACGCATCGGTATAACGCCAACCAAGCGAGGGGTCTTTCTTGCCGTAATCCATATTGCCCCAGGCCGATTTCGGCCCGCCGATAGCGGACATATCGCGACCGGTAAAGAATTCGGCAATATCTTCATAAGCCGACCAGTTTACCGGAACACCCAGATCATAGCCGTATTTTGCCTTGAAGTCGGCCTTGGTCGCCTCGTCATTGAACCAGTCATAGCGGAACCAATAGAGGTTGGCGAACTGCTGGTCGGGCAGTTGATACAGCTTGCCATCCGGTGCGGTGGTGAACTTGGTCCCGATGAAATCATCCAGATCAAGGCCAGGGTTGGTCACATCCGCGCCCTCGCCCGCCATCCAATCCGTCAGGTTGCGGGCCTGCTGATAACGCCAGTGGGTGCCAATCAAATCACTGTCGTTGATGTAGGCATCATAGATGTTTTCGCCTGATTGCATCTGGGTTTGCAGCTTTTCCACCACATCGCCTTCGCCAATCAGATCATGTGTGATCTTGATGCCGGTGATCTTGGTAAAGGCATCGGCCAGCACCTTTGCCTCATACTCATGGGTGGTGATCGTTTCAGACACCACCTTGATTTCCATCCCGGCCATCGGCTTGGCCGCGTCGATGAACCATTGCATCTCGGCCTCTTGATCCGCGCGGCTAAGCGTGGAGAGATCGCCGATTTCCGCATCCAGAAACGCCTTGGCGGCGTCCATGTCGGCAAATGCCGGCGCAGACAGCAGCATCAGGGCCGCCCCCATCGCCGTGGTTGACAAATGTCGCAGTTTCATCTTGTTCCTCCCATTAGAACAGGTTTCGGTTTCGTTGTCAGTTCAGGTGGTCCCGTGGGTCTTGTACAGCCGCGGGACCGCCGCCTTTTGCCTCCGCGTTCTATACCCAGCGAAACACCGCCACCGCATAGACCGCACAGACAACCAATGCCCCCCATTGGGACGCATCAACCAATCCCAGCCAGGCCAGATTAAGAAAGGCCGAGCCGAGAAGCGTGATGAACAAACGATCACCACGCGTTGTTTCGATCCCCAGCACACCAACACGCGGTGTTTCGGGGTATTTGATCGCAAGCACTGTGAAGGTGATCAGCAGGCAGGCGATAACCACAAAGAAGGTTGCCGTGGGGCCGGTCCAAGCCATCCAGTCCATATCAAACCCTCCCCAGAGCAAAGCCTTTGGCGATGTAGTTGCGCACAAAGTATATCACCAAAGCGCCCGGAACGATCGTCAGAATGCCGGCTGCGGCCAGCACGCCCCAATCCATACCGCTGGCCGAAACCGTGCGGGTCATTGTGGCGGCAATCGGTTTGGCATCCACCGCGGTCAGCGTGCGCGACAACAGCAGTTCCACCCATGAAAACATGAAGCAAAAGAACGCGGCCACCCCGATTCCGCTGGCGATCAGCGGGGTAAAGATGCGGATAAAGAAGCGCGGAAAAGAATAGCCGTCGATATAGGCCGTCTCATCAATTTCCTTAGGCACACCGCGCATGAAGCCTTCCAAGATCCACACCGCCAGCGGCACATTGAACAGACAATGCGCCAAGGCCACAGCGATATGCGTATCAAACAGGCCTACCGATGAATAAAGCTGAAAGAAGGGCAGCGCGAAAACGGCAGGAGGGGCCATGCGGTTGGTCAACAACCAAAAGAACAGATGCTTGTCGCCCATAAAGCTATAGCGGCTAAAGGCATAGGCGGCCGGCAGCGCCACGGCCAGACTGATAACCGTATTCATCACCACATAGATTAGGCTGTTGATATAGCCCATGTACCAACTGGCGTCGGTCAGGATCACGACATAATTGGCAAAGGTAAGATCCTGCGGCCAGAGTGAAAAACTGCCCAGAATTTCCTGATTGGTTTTCAGACTCATGTTCAGCAGCCAATAGATCGGCAGCAGCAAGAACAGCAGGTAAAGACCCATCACAAGGGTGGACCCATTGATGCCAAAACGTTTGTTCATCACACACCATCCCTTTTGTCCATGGTCGTCATGACCGTATAGAAAACCCATGAAATCAGCATGATAACAAGAAAGTACATCAGGCTGAACGCCGCTGCGGGGCCAAGGTCAAACTGCCCGATCGCCATCTTCACCAGATCAATCGACAGGAAGGTCGTCGCATTGCCTGGCCCGCCGCCGGTAACCACGAAAGGCTCGGTGTAGATCATGAAACTGTCCATGAAACGCAGCAGGATCGCAATCATCAGCACCCCCGCCATCTTGGGCAATTCGATATAGCGAAACACCGCCCAGCGACTGGCTTGGTCAATCTTGGCCGCTTGATAGTAGGCATCCGGGATGGATTGCAGCCCGGCATAAGCCAGCAGCGCTACCAGCGAGGTCCAGTGCCACACGTCCATCACGATCACCGTGACCCATGCCGCAAAAATATCCTGCGTGTAGTTGTAGCTGATCCCGATCTTGTCCAACGTATAGCCGAGCAGGCCAATATCCACCCGCCCAAAAATCTGCCAGATCGTGCCGACCACATTCCACGGGATCAGCAAAGGCAACGACATCAGAACAAGGCAGAACGACGCCCAAAACCCGCGCTTTGGCATGTTCAGCGCTATGAAAATCCCCAGCGGCACCTCGATGGCCAGAATAATGCCCGAGAACAGCAATTGACGGCCCAGCGCATCCCACATCCGTTCGGAATGCAGCATCTCATCAAACCATTCTAGGCCCGCCCAGAAAAACCGGTTGTTGCCGAACGTGTCCTGCACCGAATAATTCACCACGGTCATCAAGGGGATAACGGCGGAAAACGCCACCAGCACCAGAACTGGCAGAACCAGAAACCATGCCTTTTGATTGACGGTCTTGTTCATGCCGCATCCTTTCCGGTTGGGGCCACCCGCCAGTCATTGGCGTAAATGTTGATACCTTCGGGCAGGAATTGCACCGCATTCACATCGGCGGGAATGGGCGCACTCTCCCCCAGAATAGCCGAGATTTCGAGCCCCTCCACCTCCAGCCGGACGATCTTGTGGCGACCCACATCCTCTACCCGGCGAATGCGGGCGGGGATGCCGCCTGTGGTGGACAACTGCACAAATTCGGGCCGCACGCCCAGTTCCACCTTACCGTTGGCAGCGTAATGCGCGCCAAGCTCTATGCTTTGCCCCGCGATCTGCGCGCGGGTGCCTGCCACGGTGGCGGGCAGCACGTTCATGCCTGGCGAACC
>CBDTUV010000171.1:0-6432 GCA_965363575.1 uncultured Pseudorhodobacter sp.
TGATGGATCGGCGTGCCATCCAACATCGAAAACCGCGTGGTGCCATCCGGCATCTGCCCGCGCCCTTGGGTCAGGCGGATTTTTTGGCACAGGTTGGTTTTGCCCGACAGGCAATACTCACACTCGCGACATTCCGGGGTGTACAGCGGGATCACATGGTCGCCCACTTCCAGCGTGGTGACACCTTCGCCAATTTCCAGCACGATGCCCGCGCCTTCATGGCCCAGAATGGCCGGGAAAATCCCCTCGGGGTCATCGCCTGACCGGGTGAATTCATCCGTATGGCACAGGCCCGTGGCCTTGATCTCAACCAAAACCTCACCGGCCTTGGGGCCTTCCAGATTGACCTCCATAACTTCAAACGGTTTTCCGGGGGCAACGGCAACGGCGGCACGGGTGCGCATCATGGGGTCGGTCCTCTCTTGTCAGGTCGTGTCGGGAATCTGAGTGTCATTCGCTACATCTTGCACTGCCAGTCCTTGCGCCGCAAGCCATCTAGGGCGGTTGAAACCCATTCCTTTTATGCGCAACCGCAGGTGCGAACACCTTAACATCAGGTTAAAAAAAATTGCCTTATGTAGCAATATCAATGATTTAAGCAAGCGTTCGCGCGCGATTCACCCATCCTGAATCGCAACAAAAAAGGGGCGGGCAGATCGCTCTGCCGGCCCCTTATTCTGGTCATTCTTTTGTTGCACCATTTCTGGGCAAAAAGAATGGTGGGCGATCCTGGAATCGAACCAGGCGTGAGTCGCCTCGAGGGAGTTACAGTCCCCTGCCACACCTTGCGGCCTATCGCCCACTAAGCGGGGTCAATAATGCGCGGCCAAGGGGGCGTCAAGCGCAAACGGCTGGTTTTTTCACCCAAGCCCCCGCAATAGCCCGCGCGCCCGGTTTTCCCCTTGCACCCCCCCGCGTCAATGCCCATTCTTGGCCCCAATCAGCCGTGTAGGGGCAAAAAGACATGACGACGCAAAAACCCACCTGGGTCATCGACAAAGAACGCGCCAAACGGCAGGCCGCGAATGAAACGGTTTGGCTGTTTGGCCTGCATGCCGTTCGCGATGCCCTGATGAACCCGGCCCGCGAAAAGCTGCGCCTCGTGCTGACCAAAAACGCCGCCGACAAGCTGATGGAAGCGATCGAGGCCAGCGGGATGGACCCAGAAATCGTGGACCCGCGCAAATTTGACGTGCCGATAGATGAAGGCTCGGTCCACCAAGGGGCGGCCTTGCAAGCCAAGCCTTTGAACTGGGGCAAGCTGGATGATGTGGCGATTTCCGGCACCGGCGCGCCTTTGGTCGTCCTTCTCGACCGCGTCACAGACCCTCATAACGTCGGCGCCGTCCTGCGCTCGGCCGAGGTTTTTGGCGCCCGCGCCGTCATCGCCCCCCACCGCCATTCCGCCCCCGAAACCGGCGCCTTGGCCAAAACCGCAAGCGGCGCGCTAGAACGTCAGCCTTATCTTCGGGTCGGCAACCTTTCGGACGCGATGGAAGAATTGCGCGCGATGGGGTTTTATCTGATCGGCCTGGCAGGCGAGACGGAAACCGATCTTTCCACCGCCCTGACCGCCGCAGGCAGCCGCCCCATAGCGCTTGTTTTGGGTGCCGAAGGGCCGGGCTTGCGCGAAAAAACGCGTGAAACCTGTGACGTTCTGGCCCGCATTCCCGCCGCCGGTGGTTTCGGTTCCCTTAATGTGTCCAACGCCGCCGCGATCTCGCTTTATGCGGCGTCAACCCGGTCTTGATCACAGATGCGCGAGCAGGGCTTACATCGGCGCAAAAGGACCCCATATCTATTATACGACGCCGGGTTCGGAACCCCCGATGTCCCTTTACTGTCCCTCGTTCCGCACTTGCGCCCGGCCCTTAGGCACGGGCGCTTTTTTTCACCCAAGGGAACCGCATCATGACCACCACCGATGCCCAAATCCGAGAGATTTTGCAAAACACACGCGTCATCGCAATGGTCGGCGCCTCGGCAAACCCGGCTCGCCCCAGTTTTGGTGTGATGCGGTTTTTGCTGGGCAAAGGCCACCGCGTGATCCCGGTCAATCCGGGCCTCGCTGGCCAAGATTTGCAGGGCCAGACGGTCTATGCCAGCCTGAAAGACATTCCCAAAGATGCTGATGTTGATATGGTTGATGTATTTCGGGCATCTGACGCGGTGCTGCCGATTGTGGAACAGGCCTTGGCCGACTTGCCGGGTTTACGCACGATTTGGCTGCAATTGGGCGTGGAAAACGCCGAAGCCGCCGCCTTGGCACAAGCAAACAGCATCACGATGGTGCAAAACCGCTGTCCGGCGATTGAATACCCCCGCTTGGGCCTCTAGTCCTCAGGGCCGGGCGGCTTTTTCGTCCAGCCCCGACACACCTTCGCGCCTCGCCAATTCAGCCAGCACATCGTCCAGCGTCACATCCCTAGCTGCCAGCATGACGAGCAGGTGGTAGACCACATCTGCCGCCTCAGCCGTCAGCTTGTCGCGGTCGCCTTTGACCGCCTCAATGATCGCCTCTATCGCCTCTTCGCCAAATTTCTCAGCGCATTTTTCCGGGCCTTTGGCCAGAAGTTTGGCGGTCCAACTGGCGTCGGGGTCGCCGGATTTGCGGTCGGCGATGGTTTGGGCAAGGCGGGTGAGTGCGGTCATGTCAACCTCATGGGGATGCCTGCGGCGGCCATATGGGCCTTGGCCTGTGCAATGGTGAAGTCGCCAAAATGAAAGATCGACGCGGCAAGCACGGCGGATGCGCCGCCAATGGTAACCCCTTCGACCAAGTGGTCCAGCGTGCCAACCCCGCCCGAGGCGATAACAGGAACCGACACCGCATCCGAAATCGCGCGGGTTAGCGGCAGATTGAACCCTGCCCGCGTGCCATCGCGGTCCATCGAGGTCAACAAAATCTCACCCGCCCCTTTGGCCGCCACGGTACGGGCAAACTCTACCGCATCAATCCCGGTGGCTTTGCGCCCACCATGGGTAAAAATCTCCCACTTGCCCGGCGATACGGTTTTGGCATCGATGGCCACGACGATGCACTGGCTGCCAAATCGGTCTGCCGCCTCGGCCACCACATCGGGGTTGGCGACCGCCGCCGAATTAAAGCTGACCTTATCCGCGCCGGCCAACAAAAGCGCGCGCACGTCTTCATGTGTGCGCACACCGCCGCCAACGGTCAGCGGCATAAAGCATTGTTCAGCCGTGCGGGTGACCAGATCAAACATAGTGCCACGGTTTTCATGGGTGGCGTGAATGTCCAGAAAACACAGCTCATCCGCGCCGGCCGCGTCATAGGCGCGCGCGGCCGCCACCGGGTCGCCCGCATCGCGCAGGCCTACGAAATTCACGCCTTTGACCACACGGCCATCGGCGACATCGAGGCAAGGAATGATCCGGGTTTTAAGCATGTGTTGTTACACCTTTGGCAGGGACTCATTCTTCAAGGACTTTAGCGCTGTAGCAAGGTCAATCGCCCCATCATAAAGCGCGCGGCCCGAAATGGCCCCTGCGATGATATTGGTATCACGCAGCGCGGTAAGATCCGCCATCGACGACACACCACCCGAGGCGATGACCGGGATTTTCACGCTGCGCGCAAGGCTTTCGGTCGCGGCAATATTGGGGCCTTGCATCGCGCCGTCACGGTCAATGTCGGTATAGATAATCGCGGCCACGCCGGCATCTTCAAAACTGCGGGCAAGGTCGGTCACCATTACATCCGTCTCATGCGCCCAACCTTTGGTTGCCACACGTCCATTGCGGGCATCAATACCAACGGCGACTTTGCCGGGAAAGGCCAAGGCCGCCTCACGCACCAGGTCTGGGTTTTCCACAGCAACAGTGCCAAGGATCACCCGCGCAAGGCCTTTGGACAGCCAGCTTTCAATCGTCGCCATATCACGGATGCCGCCGCCCAGCTGACACGGCACCTTGACGCGGGCAAGGATTGCCTCAACCGCTTGGCCGTTCACGGGTTGGCCTGCAAAGGCGCCGTTCAGGTCAACCAGATGGATCCATTCACACCCTGCCGCCTCAAACGCGGCGGCTTGGGCGGCGGGGTCATCGCCAAACACAGTGGCAGCCTCCATCTCGCCGCGCAGCAAACGCACGCATTGGCCGTCTTTCAGGTCGATGGCGGGGTACAGGATCATGGTTCTCTCCGGTCGCAGGCTTTGTGCGTCTTTGGCACAGGGTGGCGGGAATGCCAAGATGCGAGCGGGTTCGAGGATTGTAGAACAAGCGACCCCACGTCACGCTTGATCGGTGCAATATTTCGCAGCAAGGCTGTGTCCACACGCTTTGGGAGGAGCAGATATGAAGCAGTTTATGATGGCCGCCGTTTTGACATTGGTGGCAGGCATGGCGCAGGCCGCCGACCCGGTCGAAGGCACATGGCAGACCAAGAAAGACGACAACGGCAATTTTGGTCATGTGCAAGTCAAACCATGCGGCCCAGCGTTTTGTGGCACCTTGGTCCGGTCGTTTGACAGTGCTGGCAAAGTGCTGAAGTCGCCGAATGTCGGCAAGCGCATCATCTGGGATATGAAGGCAAAAGGCGGCGGCGCATATGGCGACGGCAAGGTGTGGTCGCCAGATCGCGATAAAACCTATAGTTCCAAGATGAAGCTAAGCGGCAGCAACCTTGCGATTGAAGGCTGCGTCTTTGGCATTTGCCGCGACGGTGGCACATGGATCCGCGTTAAATAAGCGCAAGATTCGGGTCGTATCCGCCGCGATGCTCCTTTAGGTGGGATGAAACCCGATAGGAGCAATGCGCGTGCAACCAGATCTAAAGATGAGCGGCTTTGATTGGCTGCTACTGGCGACCCTCTCTGTGTTGTGGGGAGGGTCGTTTTTCTTTGTGCAATTGGCAGTCGAGCATTTACCGGCGTTCACCATCGTCTTTCTGCGCGTGTCTTTGGCGGCCTGCGCGCTGGGAATGGTGCTTTGGGCCACGGGCACGCCCTATCCCAAGGGTTGGCCGGTGTGGCGCGCTTTGCTGGTCATGGGGCTGTTGAACAACGCCTTGCCCTTCAGCTTTTTCGTGCTGGCGCAAGGTGAAATTGGCAGCGCTTTGGCCGCCATTTTGAACGCGACCACACCGCTGTTCACGCTGCTGGTGGCCCATCTGGGCACGTCGGATGAGCGGTTGAATGGTGCCAAGGTGCTGGGCCTTGTGATCGGGTTTGGCGGTGTGGTCGTGATGATGGGCAGCGCTGCGCTGTTGGGTGCGGCTGCCACAGTTTTGGCCCAAGCGGCCTGTCTTGCGGCTGCGGTGTGCTATGCCTTTGCCTCGGTTTGGGGGCGGCGGTTTGCGCGCTTGGGTGTACCGCCACTGGCCACCGCTTTTGGGATGCTTGCGTCCTCATCCCTAATGCTGCTGCCTTTGGTTTTGCTGGTCGATCAACCTTGGGCCGCGGCACCTCCGGGATGGATACCAATGGCAGCAATTGGCGGGCTGGCGATATTGTCCACAGCCCTTGCGTATCTGATCTATTTCCGACTGCTGGCCAGTGCGGGGGCCGTGAACCTGGCGCTGGTCACATTCCTGATCCCGGTCAGCGCGATTGGTTTGGCCGTGCTGGTGCTGGGTGAGACGTTGGCGTGGCGGCATGTGGCAGGTATGGCGCTGATTGGGCTGGGCTTGGCGGTGATTGATGGGCGGTTGCGGCACCAGTTGCGGCGCCAGTTCCGGCGGCGGCTTCAGCGTTAACCAAACACCGACCAGCCCGTCGCTTTGGCCAGCATTTCCATCGCCTCAGTCCCCAGCTTGGAATTGCCTTGCGCGTTCAGACCCGGTGACCACACGGCGATAGATGCGCGGCCCGGTGCGATGACCAAAATACCGCCCCCTACCCCACTTTTGCCTGGCAAACCAACGCGGTAGGCAAAATCGCCCGAGGCATCGTAATGGCCACACATCATCATCATCGCACTAATCCGCCGCACGCGCGCAGCTGACACCATGCGGGGTGCTGCGGGAGCGGCCATCAAAAACCGGCCCGCTTGCGCCAATTGCACGCAGGTCATTTCCACCGCGCATTGGTGAAAATAGGCCCCGGTCGCCAGTTCGGGCGCGTTGACCAGATTGCCATGCGCTCGCATGAAATGCGCGAGCGCCATGTTCAAATGCCCCGTCGCCAATTCAGACCGCGCCACAGCCTCATTGATGTGGATATCATCATCACCCGCCGCCGTCCGGATGAACCGCAGCAGTTCCCCCAGCATTTCCCGTGGCTTATGCCCTGCCAAAATGGCATCGGTCACCGCAATGGCGCCCGCATTGATGAACGGATTGCGCGGGCGTCCATGCTCATGCTCCAACTGCAGGATAGAGTTGTACGCCTGCCCCGACGGTTCGCGCCCCACTCTTTGCCATAGGCGGTCGCCAAGCCTGCCCAAAGCAATGGCGAGGGTGAACACCTTGGA
>CBDTUV010000172.1:0-6384 GCA_965363575.1 uncultured Pseudorhodobacter sp.
GCGCAGTTTGCGGTGGCGGGGCCAAAGGCCAAGGCGCTGCTGGATACGATTGTGCCCATGGATGTGCTGGTGGATTTACCGTTCATGGGCTGTGCGAATGTGCAGATCGGGCAAGTGGGGGGGCGGGTATTCCGCATCTCATTTTCCGGTGAGCAAGGGTATGAGGTGGCGGTGCCTGCGCGGTTTGGCGAGGCGCTGTTTCGCGATTTGCTCGGGCGGGCGGAAACCTTGGGCGGTGGGGCGTATGGGATGGAAGCCTTGAACGTGCTGCGGATTGAAAAGGGGTTCATCACCCATGCTGAAATTCATGGGCGCACGACGGCCTTTGATATTGGCATGGAAAAGATGGTGTCGGCCAAGAAAGATTGCATCGGCAAGGGGGCCGCGGCCCGGCCCGGCATGAGGGGGGCGGCGCGTGATCAGTTGGTCGGATTGCGCCCGCTGACCGATGTTGCGATTTCGGCGGGGGCGCATTTGTTTGATGCGGGTGCTGCGGCCACGCGGGTCAATGACCGGGGCTATGTGACCAGTGTGGGCTATTCGCCAACGCTTGGCGGATATCTGGGCCTTGGGTTTTTGCAAAACGGGCGGGCGCGGCATGGGGACACCGTGCGGCTGGTCGATCATCTGCGGGGCATTGATGTGCTGTGCAAGGTTTGCGACCCGGTGTTTCATGATGCGGAAGGGGTAAAGCTTCGTGGCTGATTTGATCGCAAAGACCCCGCTGTGGGGGCAAGAGCCTGTGGTTTTGGCGGGTGTGACCTTGGCCGAGGTGGACTTGGGGCGGGTTACGTCTGTCGCGCCGTTTATGGGGCAAGACAAGGGGTTGGCGGCGGCGTTGAAACCGTTGGTGTTTCCGGCCCCCAATACTGTGTGCGCCCATGGGGCTGCGCGGTTGGTTTGGACCGGGCGCGGGCAGGCATTTTTGATCGGGGCTACGCCGGGGGATTGGGGGGCGTTTGCTGCCCTGACCGACCAAAGCGATGGCTGGGCCTGTGTGTCGCTGACCGGGGCAGGGGCTGTGGATGTGTTGGCGCGGTTGATCCCGTTGGATTTACGCGGGATGACGCAAGGGGACTGCGCGCGGTCATCCTTGGGGCATATGGCGGTGATCTTGATCCGTGTGGCGGAGGGGTTTGAAATGCTGGTGTTTCGATCCATGGCCCGCACCGCCTGGCATGAGGTGGAGGCTGCCATGAAGATGCGCACGGGGCGGTTGGCATGCTGACCAATTCAGATATTGCCGAGCTGACAGCGTTTCGCCGCGAATTGCACCGCCACCCCGAACTGTCGGGGGCGGAGGTGGAAACGGCGGCGCGGGTGGTGGCGGCGCTGGGCGCTGGGCCAGACCGCGTGGTCACGGGCCTTGGTGGGCACGGCGTGGCGGCGGTGTTTGAAAGTGGCGCGCCCGGCCCATCCGTGCTGTTTCGCTGTGAATTGGACGCGCTGCCGATCCATGAGATTTCGGATGCGGCGTATCGATCCGTGACACCCGGCAAAGCGCATTTGTGCGGCCATGACGGGCATACGACCATTCTGTTGGGGTTGGCGCGGCTTTTGGCACGCAAGCGACCTGTGCAAGGCCGTGTGATTTTGATGTTTCAACCCGCCGAGGAGGATGGGTCGGGGGCGGCCGCCGTGATCGCTGACCCGCAGTTTGACGGGCTGCACCCGGATTGGGCGTTTTCCTTGCACAATATGCCGGGGTGCAAATTGGGTGAGTGTTGGTTGGCGACCGGGCCGGTAAATTGCGCATCCGTGGGCATGAAAATCACGTTGGAAGGCAAGACCAGCCACGCGGCCCAGCCGGAACATGGCACATCACCGGGGCTGGCCTTGGCGCATTTGATCCCGGCCTTGGGGGCCTTGGGGCAAGGCGGGCCGTTGGGGCCAGACTACCGATTGGCCACGGTGACGCATGTGGTGATGGGCGAGCCGAATTTTGGCGTGGCCCCGGCGCATGGCGAGATATGGGTGACGCTGCGCACAATGTTGGATGCGCCCATGGCCGCGTTGCGGGGTGATGCCGAACGCGTGGTGCGTTCGCAGGCGGATCTTTATGGGCTGCGCCTGACCATCAGTTACCATGATGATTTTGCCGCCTGCGCCAATGACCCGGACGCGACCCAAGCTTTCGCAGCGGTGTTGGACCAGATGCGGATTGCGCATTACCAAGGCGATTTGCCCGAACGCGCGTCAGAGGATTTTGGCCGCTTCGCCACCCTGCCCGGCACCAAAGGGGCGATGGTTTTCCTCGGCTCTGGCCTTGACCACCCCGCCTTGCACAACCCCGATTATGATTTCCCCGATGACCTGATCGCGATTGGCACGCAGATCTTTCACCGCATTGCCCGCGGTCTTTTGGGTTAGGCTTTCGCAATCGTGCCGCTTGCCTATCGCGGCCACCCGGCCGATATATAGGGTATGAGTCTGCCACCCGGTTTCATTGACGAATTGCGCACGCGCGTCTCCTTGTCCCAAGTTGTTGGGCGCAAGGTGGTTTGGGATATGCGCAAGTCAAACCAAGGCAAGGGCGATATGTGGGCACCTTGCCCATTCCATCAGGAAAAATCAGCCAGCTTTCATGTCGATGATCGCAAAGGATTTTATTACTGTTTTGGCTGCCACGCCAAGGGTGACGCGCTGGGCTTTATCATGGAATCCGAAAACCTTGGGTTCATGGAAGCGGTCGAATTATTGGCGCGTGAGGCCGGGATGCCGATGCCAGCGCGTGACCCGGCTGCCGCCCAAAAAGCCGACCGCCGTAGCCAATTGGCCGAGGTGATGGAAGAAACGGTCAAGTTTTGTCGCCTGCAGCTGAAAACCGCCGCTGGCAAAGTGGCCCGCGATTACCTTGACCGCCGTGGCCTTAAGGCGGACGCGCAGGACCGCTGGGATATCGGCTGGTCCCCCGAAGGCCGCCAAGCGGTGTTTGCGGCGATGCAGGCCAAAGGGTTTGCGCCAGAGCTGATCCTCGCCAGCGGGGTTTGCGCGGTATCTGACCATAATGAGGCCCCTTATGATCGATTTCGCGCGCGGATTATCTTTCCCATACGCGATGCGCGGGGGCGTGCAATCAGCCTTGGCGGGCGCTCGCTCGACCCGAATGCGCGGGCGAAATATCTGAACGGACCGGAAACGGAACTGTTTGATAAAGGCCGCAACCTGTTCAACCTTGCGGCGGCGCGCGAGGCGGCGGGCAAAGGCGCCACGTTGATAGTGGCCGAAGGCTATATGGACGTGATCGCGCTGTCCGAGGCGGGGTTCAAGGCGACCGTGGCGCCCTTGGGCACAGCGGTGACTGAGGATCAGCTGCGCCTGATGTGGCGGGTTAGCCCGGAACCTGTGATCGCGTTGGACGGCGATACCGCAGGGGTGCGGGCCGCGTTGCGGGTGATTGATCTGGCCTTGCCACTGCTGGAGGCTGGGCAGGGGTTGCGATTTGCCGTGCTGCCTGCCGGGCTGGACCCCGATGATTTGCTGAAAGCGCAAGGGGTAGGCGCGATGCAGGCGGTGCTGGACGCAGCCCAACCCATGGTCAACTTGCTGTGGCAGCGTGAAACCGAAGGGCGGGTGTTTGACAGCCCCGAACGCAAAGCAGCACTAGATAAAACCCTGCGCACGGCCCTGATGCGGATCAAGGACGGGTCCATTCGCGGGCATTACGGCGAAGAAATCAAACGCCTGCGCTGGGAGTTGTTTGGCCAGCGCAAGGCAACGCTACGCAAGGAATGGGTGCCGGGCCAGCGTGGCAAAGGGGTGCCTTGGGCGCCTGCATTGCCGCCAGTGGCCACGACGAAAACCTCGGCACTCGCCCTTGGCGCGAGCGATGAGCGGTTGTTGGAGCAGGTTGTGCTGGCCACGCTGTTGACCCATCCGGGCCTGATTGCTGCGTTTGAGCCTGTCTTGGACCGCATGGATTTTTCCGACCCAGAGGAGGATCGGTTGCGCCGTGCCTTGCTGCGCTGTGCGGCCGAAGTCACGGCGCAAGAAAAACTGCGCGAAGACCACCGCGCGGTGGTTGAAAGCTTGCTTCACCAAAACCATGTCATCACAGCGCCACCCATTCTAAAGACCCAAGACACTGAGTTTGCCGAAATCTGCCTTGGCGACATGCTGCGCAAGCTACGGTCTGCTCGTGGCGGGCGGCGTGAGGTGAATGAAGCGGTCGAGGATCTGGACGGATTGGCGGATGAAGGGCTGACATGGCGGCTGGCGCAGGCCAATGAGGCAAGATTTTCTGCCGCCAAAGGGCCAGAAGCGGTGAAAGGCGAAGGGTTTGTCGCCGATAATGGCGTGGAAATGGACCGAGAGGAGCTGGAGGAAGCCCGCAGTCTGTGGGACAGGATAGATTTTGGCCGCAATGGTCGGTCTAAAACCTGAAAACCGCACGGGGCCAAAGACAAAACGAAATTCCGCAGGAGAGGCCTTTTAACTTCTGCAAAAAAGCTGATAAACGAGCCAATCTTGGGAAAATTGGGGTGAAAGCCTTTCACCTCCCGTGATTCGCGCTAATGATTCGTACAGTCGACCGAGTGATTCGGTTCATCCGAACAGACCACCCGGCCAAAGGAGCATCCATGGCAGCCAAAGACAGTGACGACAGCAAGCAAGAAGATCTAGAGGGCGACGGCTCGCTGGATATGAGTCAAGCTGCCATCAAAAAGATGATCGCGGATGCGCGAGAGCGTGGCTACATTACCTATGACCAGCTGAACGCGGTGCTGCCGCCGGAGCAAGTGTCTTCGGATCAGATCGAAGACGTGATGTCGATGCTGTCGGAAATGGGCATTCAGGTCACCGAAGAAGCCGAAATGGAAGACAGCGCCTCGGCTGGCGAGCTGGTGGCAACAGGTGCTGGGACACGTGAGGTGGCACTTTCGGGTGCTGCTGCCGAGGCACTGGACCGCACCGATGACCCGGTGCGCATGTATTTGCGCGAAATGGGCTCGGTTGAACTGCTGTCGCGCGAAGGCGAAATTGCGATCGCCAAGCGGATTGAAGCCGGCCGCAATACGATGATCCTTGGGCTTTGCGAAAGCCCGCTGACATTTCAGGCGATCACGATTTGGCGTGACGAACTTTTGTCCGAAGACATTTTGTTGCGCGATGTGATCGACCTTGAGTCGACGTTTGATCGTGGCATGGATGGCGAAGGCGAAGAAGGGCTGGTCGGCGGTCTGGGCGCCGACGGAGAAGCTGCGCCCAAGCGCGAAGCCACCGCAAGCCCCGAGTTGGATGCAGACGGCAACCCGCTGTCGCGCGCTGACAATGATGATGATGATGAGGACGACGAGGCCTCAAACATGTCTTTGGCCGCGATGGAAGCCGCGCTAAAGCCGCGCGTGCTGGAAACGCTGGAAGTCATCGCGCATGACTATGAAATGCTGGCCGAAATGCAGACTTTGCGCATGTCGGCGACGATGAACAAAACGGATCTTTTTTCCAACAAGGAAGAAAGCGCCTATCAAAAGCTTCGGTCCGAAATTGTGTTGTTGGTCAATGAGTTGCACCTGCATAATAACCGTATCGAAGCGCTGATTGACCAGCTTTACGGCATCAACCGCCGGATTATGGCGATCAATTCGGGCATGGTAAAGCTGGCCGACCAAGCCCGCATCAACCGCCGTGAGTTTATCGAAGAATATCAAGGCTATGAGCTGGATCCATCTTGGTGTGACCGTATGGCCGCCAAAGACGGGCGCGGCTGGCAGGCTTTGATGGAAAAAAGCCGTGAGAAGGTCGAAGAGCTGCGCGAAGAAATGGCGCAGGTTGGGTCCTATGTTGGCGTGGATATTTCCGAATTCCGCCGCATCGTGAACCAAGTGCAGAAGGGCGAAAAAGAAGCCCGTCAGGCCAAGAAGGAAATGGTCGAAGCGAACCTTCGCCTCGTGATCTCAATCGCGAAAAAATACACGAACCGTGGCCTGCAATTCCTTGATCTTATTCAAGAAGGTAACATTGGCCTGATGAAGGCCGTGGACAAGTTCGAATATCGCCGTGGCTATAAGTTTAGCACTTATGCAACATGGTGGATCCGTCAGGCGATTACCCGGTCGATTGCCGACCAAGCCCGCACGATCCGCATTCCGGTGCATATGATTGAGACGATCAACAAGCTGGTCCGCACGGGCCGGCAGATGTTGCACGAAATTGGCCGCGAGCCTACGCCAGAAGAATTGGCTGAAAAGCTGCAGATGCCATTGGAAAAAGTGCGCAAGGTGATGAAGATCGCCAAAGAGCCGATTTCCTTGGAAACCCCGATTGGCGACGAAGAGGACAGCCAGCTTGGCGACTTCATCGAAGACAAGAACGCGGTTTTGCCGTTGGACAGTGCCATTCAGGAAAATCTGAAGGAAACTACGACACGGGTTCTGGCATCGC
>CBDTUV010000173.1:0-6378 GCA_965363575.1 uncultured Pseudorhodobacter sp.
GCTGCTTTGCGGCGCTACATGCGCGCGGGGGCGGGGGGAGTCAAGTCGGCTGGCGCCTTTAGAGCGGGTGTGGTGCGACGGCGGTCATGGAGCCGTTGCAAAAGGGCGCGCCTCAATCACCACAAAGGCCTGCGCCCATGGGTGATCATCGGTCAGGGTGACGTGGACAATCGCTTGGTGGCCCGGCGGGGTCATCGCGGCAAGCCGTTCGGCGGCCCATCCGGTCAGGTGCATTTGCGGCTGGCCGGTGCGCAGATTGGACACGGCCATGTCTTTCCACGCGATGCCCATGCGCAGACCGGTGCCAAGCGCTTTCGAACAGGCCTCTTTGGCGGCCCAGCGTTTGGCATAGGTGGCGGGGATATGGGCGCGGTTTTCGGCGCGGGTTTGTTCACGTTCAGTAAAGACGCGGTTGCGGAACCTGTCGCCAAAGCGGGCCAGCGTTGCCTCTATCCGGTCGATATTGGCCAGATCGGTGCCGATGCCAAGGATCATATGGGGCGCGCACCAGAGTGGAGACCATCCATAAGACCGTTGCGGGCATCGTCCATGCGGCGGCGCATTTCCTCAATCGCCGGGCCAAGGCCGCGAAACACCGCTTCACCAATCAAGAAATGGCCGATGTTCAATTCGACCACCTCGGGGAACAGGGCAACTTGGGCGGCGGATTCGTAGTCCAACCCGTGGCCCATATGCACCTCTAGGCCCAAGGAATGGGCGAGGGTAGCCCCTTTGCGCAAGGCGTTCAGTTCGGCTGTGGCGCGGGCTTGGTGACCGTCAGCCAGCAGGTCACAGTAGCGGCCTGTGTGCAGTTCGACCACAGCGGCGCCAATTTTGGCCGATGCTTGGATTTGCCGTGCTTCATGCCCGATGAACAAAGACACGCGGCAGCCAGCATCGCGCAACGGCGCGATAAAATCGGCAAGGCGGCTTTCATCGCCTGCCACATCCAAACCGCCTTCGGTGGTGCGTTCTTCGCGCTTTTCCGGGACAAGGCAGACGGCATGGGGTTTGTGACGCAGTGCGATGGCCTGCATCTCAGGCGTGGCGGCACATTCAAAATTCAGCGGGACCGTCAGGCCGGCCATCAACGCCTCTATATCCGCATCGCGGATATGGCGGCGGTCTTCGCGCAGATGGGCGGTGATGCCATCGGCGCCCGAAACCTCGGCCAACAAGGCTGCGCGTAAAGGATCGGGCAGCGCACCGCCCCGCGCGTTGCGGATGGTTGCTACATGGTCGATATTGATACCCAGCCGCAGCCGACCCAAAGCTTTCATAGTGTCGTCCTTTTTGATCTTGCCCCGATGGAGGGGGGGGCGCGGCCGAGTTTAACGCTTTGTTGTGGCCGCGTCATTAGCCGAGATTGTCGCATCGGCCTGCTTTTCCGCCTCTGCCTCACGCGCGGCGAGGCGTTTGGCCAGACGTTCGCGCAGCTTTTTCTTGCGGCGATTTTGATAGGCGAGGATGACAGGCAAGCTTATGTAATACGCGCCGATGCCGCTGAAGATGCCCAACACGGTGCCGCCCAGCAAAAACGGCAGGTAGACGTGAAAGAAAAAGCGGTGGAGGCGGTCCCAATGCGTGGGAGCATCATTGAAGAGCGAGGTGATGTTGTTCCAAAACTCAACGCTGGCTTGGCCGAAATCGGTGAAGATTTCCAAGGGGGACATGACTCCGGGGTGGCCCAGCAGGTAATTGCCCAGTTCCACGCTGAACCCTGCGATGAAGGGGAAGGTGATGGGGTTGCCGACGAAGGTGGCCATAAGCGAGGCCAGAATATTGCCGCGCATGATCCATGCCAAAAAGGCCGCACCGGCAAAGTGCAAGCCAAAGAGCGGGGTGAATGAGATGAAAACCCCGGCCAAAATGCCGCGCGCGATGCGGTGGGGGGCATCGGGCAAGCGGCGCAGGCGGTGTTTCATGTAATGGGCGGCACGGGTCCAGCCACCGCGCGGCCACACACCTTCGGCCATGACACGGCCCCAAGATCGTTTATTGCGCCGCTTAAACACCATACCCTGAGGTCTTCCTTTTCATGCGATCAGGGCTTGCGCCGGGGGTCGCGATGGCGGCTTACCTCAGCGACGTCGGTTTCGGCTTCTAGGGCGGTCATGATCATGTGCAGATGTTCTACGTCCCGCAGGTCAACGTCAATCAGCAAACGGTAAAAATCTGGTTTCATGTCAACAAATTGTAGGTTCGAAATGTTCGCTTTTTGCTGGCCAATCAAGGTACAAACGCGGCCCAACACGCCTGCATCGTTCGAAATGGTCAAGTCTAGGCAGACGGTGTTGACGGGCGCATGGCGACCCGATTGCCAGTTCAGATCGACCCAGCGTTCGGGTTGGGCCTCGACCTCTTCTAACGCGGCACAGTCGATGGCGTGGACCACAACGCCCTGCCCACGGTAAGCGATACCCACGATGCGTTCGCCCGGCACGGGCTGGCAACACGCGGCGCGGCGGAAGGTTTGATCATCGCTTAGGCCGATCACGGGGCGGGTGGCATCGACCACCTCGCCGGGCGCTTGGGTCAGTTCGGGATAGAGCGTTTCCAACACACGGCGCGCGGTCAGTTCGGCCGAACCGATGCGGGCCAGAAGTTCGGTTTCATCGGTAATCGCCAACATGCGGGCGGCGGTACGCAAGGCTTTGTCGGTGGCTTTGCGGCCGACATGGTCAAAAGCAGCGCGGGCCAATTCGCGACCAAGTTTGACGAAACGACCCCGATCCTCTTCGCGCAAAGAACGGCGGATCGCGGCTTTGGCGCGGCCGGTGGTGACAATTTCAATCCAAGACGCCTGCGGGCGCTGACCTTCGGCGGTAATGATTTCAACCGACTGGCCATTTTTCAGACGGGTCCACAGCGGGACGCGGATGCCATCGATCTTGGCCGACACGGTGGAATTGCCGATGCGGGTATGGATGGAATAGGCATAATCAAGCGGGGTGGCACCACGCGGCAGTTGGATCACATCGCCCTTGGGGGTAAAGCAAAACACCTGATCGGTGTACATTTCCAGCTTTACGTTTTCGAGGAAATCGGTGTGGTTTTCCTCATCCATATTCTCGGTCAGCTTGGCCACCCATTTGACCGGATCGACTGCAAAGGGGTTATTGGCGCGCACGCCTTCGCGGTAGGACCAATGGGCTGCCACGCCTGCCTCGGCCACTTCGTGCATTTGGCGGGTACGGATCTGCACCTCGACCCGCTTGCCATCACGGCCTGAAACGGTGGTGTGCAATGAGCGGTAGCCGTTGTTTTTCGGTTGGCTGATATAGTCTTTGAACCGACCCGGCACGGCGCGCCAGCGTTGGTGGATCACGCCCAGAACGCGGTAACAATCAGCCTCATTCCTTGTGATGATGCGGAAACCGTAAATGTCGGAGAGGCGGGAAAAAGACAGATCCTTTTCCTGCATTTTGCGCCACACCGAATAGGGCTTTTTGGCGCGACCATAGACATCGGCATCAATATCGGCACGGTCCAGTTCGGTGCGAATATCGGCGGTGATCTTATAGACCACATCGCCCGCCTCGCGCTGCAAGGTGATAAAGCGACGAATGATTGAGTTGCGGGCTTCGGGGTTAAGAACGCGGAAGGACAGATCCTCCAGCTCTTCGCGCATCCATTGCATGCCCATGCGGCCGGCAAGCGGGGCAAAGATTTCCATGGTTTCGCGCGCCTTTTGCGCCTGCTTTTCAGGACGCATGGATTTGATGGTGCGCATGTTGTGCAAACGGTCGGCCAGTTTGACCAAGATCACGCGCAGATCCTTGGACATCGCCATGAACAGCTTACGAAAGTTCTCGGCCTGTTTTGACTGGGTCGAGGAGAGTTGCAGATTGGTCAGCTTGGTCACGCCATCGACCAATTCGGCCACTTCCTCGCCAAACATCTGCGACACTTCGGAATAGGTGGCCTTGGTATCCTCAATCGTGTCGTGCAGCAGGGCGGTGATAATGGTGGCATCATCCAGCCGTTGCTCGGTCAGAATGGCGGCGACGGCGACGGGATGGGTGAAATAGGGTTCGCCCGAATGGCGAGACTGACCTTCATGCACGCGCAGCCCGTAGGCATAGGCGCGGCGGATCAGATCAGCGTTAGAGCGGGGGTTATAGTTGTGAACGAGGGCGACAAGGTCTTCGACGTCGATCATCCTCGCCACATCCTATTTTGGGCGGATTGCCTGGGGTAAGGGCGCCTGTCGCGGCGCCCTGTAATCTTGTAGCTTAGTTAGACCCAACTCTTAGTTAGACCCTTGAGCTTCCATCAAGGCGCGCAGCAAACGCTCTTCGGACATGTCGTCTTGTGCAGGACGGTCCGTTTCGCCGCCCATCAGCAAGGACATCTGATCTTCTTCCGGCTCATCAACCTCAATCTGGGTTTGATGGCTTTCGATCATCCGTTCGCGCAGGCTGTCGGCCAGTTGTGTTTCATCCGCGATTTCGCGCAAAGCCACGACCGGGTTTTTATCATTATCGCGGTCAACCGTAATCGGAGAGCCGGCTTGGATTTCGCGAGCGCGATGGGCTGCAAGCATAACCAGTTCAAACCGGTTCGGTACTTTATCAACGCAATCTTCAACCGTGACGCGGGCCATAAAGACACCCTTTCAGATATGAGGTTAGGAACGGTCTGTGTAAGGGTTGGCAAAACCCTTGACAAGCGCCTTATGCCCTTCGTTTTGCGGTCAAACGCGACAATTTGCCGTGATTTGCCACAGAATTGGCGGCGCAGGCCGAATCGGGTTAGTCCAAGCGGCGCACGGCGGCCAGATCAGCGGCGGGCAGGGCATCACGCAGTTGCAGGACGGTTTTGCCAAGCGTGGGGTGATACCAGTCGGGCGCAACCTGCGCCAAAGGCACCAGAACAAAGGCACGGTCCGCCATGCGGGGATGGGGTAAGATCAGCTGATCGGGGGTAAGGCGCGCCTGATCTGCGAGGGCGAGGGTTTGCCAATAGGCGTGAGTTTGCGGGTCAGGCAGCACGGTGTCACCGATGGCCAACAGATCAATATCCAGCGTGCGGCCCGCCCAGCGCCCTGCCCGCGCACGGCCATGCGCGGCCTCTATTTGGTGCAGAAGGGCAAGGATGTGGTCCGGGGTCATCGTATCTGGCGCGTCAAATACCGCAGCTGCATTTACATAGTCGGGGCCAGCGCCTGCCGGAAAGCACGGGGTGGCGAAAAACGAGCTCTGCGCGTGTAGAATAAGGCCATTGGCGACCAGATCGGACATGGCACGACCCAAAGTGTCGGCGGGGGGCCGCGCAGTCGGGCCCCCATCATTAGGCAGATTTGCGCCAAACGCTATCAATATGCGCATTTTTTTTGTTTTTCTCCGTAGCGTACCTAAATTGTATACTTGAAATGTCAGACAGAAGAACGATAAAACCAAACCATTCGCGAAAGTTGATTTTTTCTTTAACCACGAGCCACTTGTGATGCCGCCCCAGGGACGGAGCGCGTAACTGGGCGGAAAATTAATTTGTGCGAGATCATTTGAGGGGAACCACAGTGTTTTACAAGGACGAAAGACTGGCGCTGTTCATCGACGGCTCTAACCTATATGCGGCGGCAAAAGCGCTTGGATTTGACATAGATTACAAGCTGTTGCGCCATGAATTCATGCGCCGCGGCAAGCTGTTGCGCGCATTTTACTATACCGCATTGCTGGAGAATGACGAGTATTCGCCCATTCGCCCGCTGGTGGATTGGCTGAACTATAACGGGTTTTCGATGGTGACCAAACCGGCCAAAGAATACACCGACAGCCAAGGCCGCCGTAAGGTCAAAGGCAATATGGACATTGAGCTGGCCGTTGATGCGATGGAGCTTGCGCCGCGCATTGACCATGCCGTGATCTTTTCGGGGGACGGTGATTTCCGTCCTTTGATCGAAAGCTTGCAGCGCCAAGGTGTGCGGGTGTCGGTGGTATCGACCATCCGCAGCCAACCGCCGATGATCGCAGATGAATTGCGGCGTCAGGCCGATAATTTCATCGAATTGGATGAGCTGCGTGATGTTATCGGCCGCCCACCACGCGAACCACGGCTTGATGGCGAAGAGGCGATGCAAGCGCCGGAAACGGTGAAGTAAACCAATTGGTTTCAGGCGCTTTTGCAGCGGCGATGTGGCCTAAGGATTTGGACCGGTAAAGAGGGGGCGCAAGGTTGCGCCCCCTCTTTGTTTGGATGCCCTGCATTTGTTTGAACCAGTGGCCCGAATAGTCTTTGCAACCCATACAGATTTGCGGCACCAGCGGGGGATGGTTGTCGTCTCGTCACTTTTTGGGTTGTTTGTGGCGGCGTTCGTGGCGGCCACCATCGTGCCGTTTCAATCAGAGATCATCTTTGTCGCTTTGCAAGTCGCGG
>CBDTUV010000174.1:0-6353 GCA_965363575.1 uncultured Pseudorhodobacter sp.
CCCTTGCCACCGCGCGTTGCGCAAATCGGGCGCGCTTGGTGGGTATCATTGGGGTTTGCCGGTAAAACGCGCCTTGCTGGCATGGGAAGGGGCGCGGGCCGATCACGATGCCGCCAGCTAATTGGCCGAATTCCGCCGAACTGTTTTTCATACCGGGTGCGGAGTAGGGCATTTAGGTGTAAGAAGGCCTGCTCCGATTGCGGATGCCAAAGATAAGAGGCGATGAGATGACACTGAAAACACCAATGATTTTGCTGGCACTGGGTGCCGTGACACTGGCCGGTTGCGTAGCCCCGACCACCGAAGACAACCGCCGCACAAACACTGGTGCTGTTACAGGTGCTTTGCTGGGCGGCGCACTGGGTGCGACCTCGAAGGGCGATGACAAATTGCTTAAGACTGTTGTGGGTGCCGGAATTGGCGCTGCGATTGGCGGTGCCATCGGTGCGACACTGGATCAACAAGCCGCAGATCTACGCAATTCGATCGGCAATGACCGCGTCAGCGTGACCAATACCGGGTCCGAGCTGATCGTGAACCTGCCACAAGACATTCTGTTTGCAACCGACAGCGCAACATTGCGTGGCGACCTGACCCAAGATCTGCGGGCCGTGGCGCGCAACTTGATGAACTATCCAAACTCGACCATTCAGGTTATTGGCCATACCGATAACACCGGTGCTGCCGCCTACAACCAAGACCTGTCGCAGCGTCGCGCACAGTCTGTCGCGGGCGTGTTGCAGGCCAATGGTGTACCCGGTGGGCGTATCGTCGCCTTTGGCCGTGGTGAAGACCAGCCTGTCGCGTCGAACCTGTCCGAAGCAGGCCGCGCACAAAACCGCCGGGTTGAGATTGTCATTCGCCCCAACCGGTAGATCTGAACTCATGGCAGAAAGGGCGGGGTTTCCCGCCCTTTTTTGTTGCCTGACGGAGAGGTCGGTGGAATAGGCATTGAGGCCGAGGCGATTTGGTCATAGAATTTGACCAATACCCGCCCGGAGTTTGCAATGCCCTTTCAACCCGTCTTGTCCGAGAAACTGTCCTCTGCCGTTGTGCGCCAGATTGAGCAGTTGATTTTGCGCGGCATTTTGCGGCCCGGTGACAGGCTGCCGTCGGAACGGGAGTTGGCCGAACGTATGGGTGTGTCGCGCCCCAGCCTGCGCGATGCGATTGCCGATTTGCAAGAGCGGGGGTTGCTGGACAGCCGCCCCGGTTCAGGGGTTTTCGTGGCCGAGGTTTTGGGGTCAGCCTTTTCCGAGGCGCTGATCAAACTGTTTTCGCAGCATGAGGAATCGGTGTTCGATTACATTGCCTTTCGCCGTGATATGGAAGGGTTGGCAGCAGAACGCGCGGCCAAGCTGGGATCAGATACCGACCTAAAGGTGATTGACGCGATTTTTGCCAAGATGGAAGCGGCGCATGGCAAGCGCGCCTCGGCAGATGAGGCCGAGTTGGATGCGGGCTTTCACATGGCCATTGTCGAGGCGAGCCATAACGTGATCATGCTGCATATGATGCGGTCGATGTATGACTTGCTGAAACAAGGCGTGTTCTACAATCGCCAAGTGATGTTTCGTAACAAAACGACGCGGACCGTGCTGCTGGACCAGCACCGCGCGATTAACGCAGCCTTGCAAGCGCGCGACCCGGTTGCTGCGCGCACTGCAATCAATGCACATTTGGACTTTGTTGAAGTGGCGCTGGCAGATCAGTTGAAGGCCGAAAAACACGAGGCGGTTGCGCGCCAACGCTATCAACACGAGGTGTCGCGCTAACCAAAGGCTTTCGGACAAGAAAAAACCCGGCTCAAAGGCCGGGTTTTTCAAATTTCTAGGGCGCCACGCGTCAGTGCATCTTTGCGCCGACTTGCTTGATTGCCGCATCAATCGAGGCTGAGGATGTTTCTGCGGTGGCCTGCTTGGCCAACACGTCACCCGCCGCTGCAATTGCGATGGCAACCGCTTGTTCGCGCACAGCACGCACAGCGCCTGCTTCGGCAGAGGCAATCCGCTCTTCAGCCGCAGCCAAACGGCGTGTGATGGAATTGGCCAAATCGGTTTTGGCTTGTTCCGCCGCTGCAGTCGCTTCTTCCTTGGCAGAAGAAACGATACGGTCGGCCTGCTCTTGGACCTCTTTCTTCTTGCGCTCGTAGCTGGCCAAAACGGCCTTGGCTTCTTCGCGCAATGCACGGGCCTCATCCAGATCAGCTTTGATCTGTGCGGCGCGTTTGTCCAGCATCCCGGTCAATTTGCCCGGCACGCCAAACTTTAGCAGCACGCCGATGAACAGCAGGAACGAGAGCAGCACAATAAAGTTGGTGTTGCCAAGCGAGAAGAACGGGCCAGTTGCAGCCATGGCGGGACTTGCCGAGACGCCTGCCAAAAGGACTAGCTTTTTCATCGCGTTATCCTTTCAAACGGGCGGTAACCGCCGCAGTGATTGACCGTGCATCCGCAGACCCACCCAGAACCGAAACCAGTTCTTTGGCAGTGTCTTTGGCCACTTCGGTGACGCTTTCCAGCGCATTGGCCCGAATTTCACCAATCCGCTGTTCGGAAACGGCGGTTCTGGCTTCGATATCGGCGTCTGCCTTGGCGGTGGCTTTGGCCAGAACGGCCTCAATCTCGGCACGGGCGGCGGCGACGATCTTGCCAGCCTCGGCCCGCGCAGTTGCCAACGCTTCATTATACGCCGCTTCTGCTTCGGTCGCTTTTTGCTTCAGCTCTTCGGCTGCGGCAAGATCATTGGTGATCGTGCCACGGCGTTCAGCCAAAACAGCGCTGATACGGGGCAATGCGACCCGCGTCAGGATAAGGTAGATTGCGGTCAACGTGACCAAAAGCCAGAAAATCTGGTTAGGCCAGGTCGAAAAATCTAGCTGCGGCATACCAACGGCTTTTTCAGCACCGTGGGCCCCTGCGGCAGCGTCTTGCGCTTCAGTCGCCATGTCGGTTCTCCAGCATCTTAAAGACTTGGCCGGACAGGCATCATGCCCCCCCGGCCGAAAGTTCAAAAAGCGTGGATCAGACTGCGAACATCAACAGCAGAGCGATCAGGAACGAGAAGATGCCCAGTGCTTCGGCAAACGCGATGCCGACGAACAGGTTTGCCATCTGGCCCGGTGCTGCCGAAGGGTTGCGCAGAGCGCCCGACAGGAAGTTACCTGCGATGATGCCCACGCCAACGCCAGCGCCGCCAAGGCCCATAGTTGCCAGACCTGCGCCGATGAATTTGCCCATTTGTGCGAATTGTGCTGCTGCTTCGAGTTCCATGGAAAGCTCCTTAGGATATTGTAAGAGTTGATAGGTTGATTAGGTACAAGGCCTTAGTGATGCGCGCCGCCGACAGCGTCCCGCAGATACACACAGGTCAGGATGGTAAAGACGTAGGCCTGAACGACGGCCACCAGCAGTTCCAGCCCGTAAAGCGCCGTAACCGCACCAATCACGACCGGAGAGGCCACAACCAGCGTTGCAAAGCCCGCGATCACTTTGATCACGGCATGGCCCGCCATCAGGTTCCCGGCCAAACGAATGGAGTGGGACACTGGACGAACAAAGTAGGAAATAACCTCAATCAAAGCCAAGACAGGGCGGATGGCCAGCGGGGCCGAGGTGACCCAGAACATGCCCAAAAAGCCGATGCCATTTTTGACAAAGCCAAGGATGGTAACGCCTAGGAACACCATCAGCGCCAGAACCACGGTCACAGCCACGTGGCTGGTTGTGGTAAAGGACATTGGCAGCAAGCCGAGGAGGTTGGAAAACAGGATGAACAGGAACAACGTCATAATATAAGGGAAATACTTGACCCCTTCGTGACCTGTCACTTCTTCAACCATGTTATGGATAAAGCCGTACATCAATTCGGCAACGGACTGGCTGCGCGATGGTACGATGGCGCGGCGACGGGTGCCCAGCACCAACAAAACCGCGATTACCACGACAGCAATGGCCATCCACATCGTGACGTTGGTCACGGTGTAAAATGCAATATGGTCGCCGCCAAACAATGGCTTGACGATGAACTGGTCCATCGGGTGGATGGCGAACCCTGTGCTTGCTTCTTCAGACATCGTTGCCCCTGTCACTATCGGGGCGCGTGTCCCCGTTTGTTTTGTCATGATCTGCGGCCATGGTTTGTGCGGTTCTTAACATCGTCCGCACGCCTGCCGCAAAACCGAGCAGCGCAAAGATCACCAGAAAGATTGGTCGCGTGTCGAACACAAAGTCCAACCCGAACCCGATCGACAGCCCCAGCAACATGCCGGCCACCAATTCGATCACCATCCTCCAAGCCATCTCGCCCTGCGAGAATGCTTTACCGCTCTCGGTTCGCGCCGCGACGGGTTTACCTTTTATCTGCGCAATGCGGGCCTCTAAGGCCTTTAGTCGCGCCGCATCAGGTTCTTCCGTCATCACAAAGACGCCCCTTAAACAGTCGCTGTCTAACTACGCACCCCGGCGCTGTGAGTCAAGCAGGCATAGACGCAAGGAGGCGCATGCAACACATTGATTCAGTTATAATTTTCAAATTCATCACACATCCTATAGCGCCAATTTTGCCTGCACTTTCAAAAACCGAAGGCTTTGGCATATTCAACCAATCGGTTGACGATCCCCAAGCGTCATTGCACAACATCCCCATGGCCCACACACTTGACATCACCTTTGCCGCTTTGGCAGACCCGACCCGCCGCGCGATCCTGTCGATGCTGCTGGAGGATGATATGGCCGTGACCGATGTTGCAGCGCCGTTTTCCACCTCGCTTGCCGCGATTTCAAAGCACCTGCAAGTGTTGGCCGATGCCGGGCTGATCAGCCAAGAAAAGCGGGGCCGGGTAAAGTGGTGCAAGCTGGAACCGGATGCTTTGCGCGCGACCACGGTTTGGATGCAAAGCTTTGGCCAGTTTGAACCCGTCAATCTGGATGCGTTTGAGAGGTTCTTGGCGATAGAGCTGTACGATCCGGACGCATAGTCGAGTTATATCGTTTGGGTTTGCATCAAACGAGAGATGATACGCTTTTTGCTGGCACTTTACCGCCATATTTGCGCCCCGATCCTGCGCTTGATTAAGCATACAAGCCCAGTAAAGGAGTTTCAGCCATGACGACCGCCCGCATTTTGATTATCAACCGTCGCCGCCGCCAGGTCCAATTGGGAGATTGCTTTTTAAATCGGTTGTTTCGGCTGGACCGCAACCGGGGGGCAATCTTGTCCTACCCTGCCCTGTTCAAAAATCGACCTTCACGCCCGGCAGCCTAAGCTCGCCCATCAGATCCCGCAGCTCTTGGCGGGCGGCGAGGTTGGACATGTTCAACTGGTCCACGCCAGTATCTTTGAGGTCGAGCAAGGTCAGACCGCGGGGAAACAGCTCTCGGAAAATAACCCGTTCGGAAAAACCGGGGGCCACGCGAAAGCCGATGCGGCGCGCGAGGTCTTCGAGGGCGGCACCGACCTTTTTCTTATTGTGCATCTGCTGGGCACCAAGACGGTTGCGCACCACGATCCAATCAATCGGCTTTAATCCGGCCTGCGCCCGCAATTGCCGCGCTTGCCAGACCATTTCTGAATAGATCGATGGGCCGATCACCTTGGAGGTTTCCGCATCCACCCGCGCGAGCAGATCAAAATCGATGAAACTGTCGTTCAGCGGGGTGATCAAGGTATCGGCAAGGCTGTGGGCAACCTGGCTAAGGCGCGTGTGCGAACCGGGGCAATCAATGATAATAAAATCTGACACGGCCTCAAGGGCCGCTAC
Source organism: uncultured Pseudorhodobacter sp. (assembly GCA_965363575.1). Classification (GTDB taxonomy): domain Bacteria; phylum Pseudomonadota; class Alphaproteobacteria; order Rhodobacterales; family Rhodobacteraceae; genus Pseudorhodobacter. The sequence continues at coordinate 5,762 of CBDTUV010000174.1, forward strand.
GGCGGCTGACAGCCGCGCATCATAAGGGTTTTCGCCGGGCGTCAGGGTTTCCGGCGCAATTTCCGGCAATACTCGGTAATCAGGCGTCGGAATATCAAGGCCGGAACGGGCCAGATAGGCAAGGCGGTTTTCAATATAGCGGCCAAAGCTGCGTTGGCGCAGGTCAAGGTCAAGCCCGCCAACCCGGTGGCCCATCCGCACCAAGGCTGTGGCCACATGCATCGAGGTGGTGGATTTACCCGAGCCACCCTTTTCGTTTCCGACAACGATAATATGCGCCATTGCGTTCCTCTTTCCCTCCGGCCTTTGGCCGTGGGGCCTAACGTGGGTTTGTCCTCTTTTCTAATGACAATGTGGCGGGCAAAGGGGAAGCCCCTTTTGGTAATATTCAGACCATGTGACGGAACTGCTGCCCTTGAACCAATAGGGCGTGATGGCGGCAAGCCTGCACAAAGCGAACATTTTGGCGCTAAAACGGAAAACGCCGCCCCAAAGGGACGGCGTTTTGGTCGCATCGCGTGGTGCGTGGCTTAAAAACCAAGACCTGCGTACTTGTTCTTGAACTTGGACACGCGGCCGCCGGTATCCATCA
>CBDTUV010000175.1:0-6264 GCA_965363575.1 uncultured Pseudorhodobacter sp.
GGCCAACCCGGCCTTCTCGCCTTTTCAACCCCACTACGGCTTGGCCCGCACAGTGCCAGTCCAGCACCTTTGGTCCAGCAACTCCTGCGCCGCGCAGGGGAAGGATGCCCTATGTTGATGTTTTTGCTCCGACGGTTCGGCATTATGATCCTGACGGCCCTTTGCCTGACGTTCATTGTTTTCTACCTGACCAACCTGACCCCCAACCTTGAAAAGCTGGCGCGGTCCGAAGGGTCGGTGCGGATGACCGAAGAACAGGTGACAAGCTGGCTGGACAATAACGGCTATGCTCAACCGCTGACTGTCCGCTATGGCCAATGGTTGGGTGCGATGCCCGGTTGGACCAAGGTAATCGACGGCGAGACCAAAGGCCGCTGCATCAGCGCCGACACCCCTGCCGCAAGCGCCCCCAGCTTTTGCGGGATTTTGCAAGGCGATTGGGGCACATCCACTGTGTTCAAACGCCCTGTGGCCGAGATTTTGGGCCGCGCCCTGGGGGCTACGGGTTGGCTGATGCTGTGGGTCATGATCATCATGGTGCCTTCAGCGCTCGCCTTGGGTGTTCTGGCAGGGATGCGCGAAGGCTCGCGCACCGACCGCGTGCTGTCGACCGTGGCCATCGCGACCACCGCCACGCCCGAATATGTGTCGGGGGTGATTTTGATCGTGGTGTTTGCCAGCGCCACTGTGGGTGTCTCGCCCATGCTCGCCAGCATGGGACTGATCGAAGGGCGCACCTTGTTCCAAGGCACCGCCACCAGTGCGATGGATAAAATCACCTTTTGGAACTTTGGTCTGCCGGTAATCACCGTCGCGATGTACGGCATGGGCTATATCGCCCGTATGACCCGCGCCTCGATGACTGAGGTGATGACCGCCCAATACATCCGCACCGCCCGCCTTAAGGGTGTCAGTTTTGGCCAGGTTGTCATGCGCCACGCTTTGCGCAACGCGCTGATCGCCCCGTTCACCGTTATCATGCTGCAATTTCCGTGGTTGCTGAACGGTGTGGTCATTGTGGAAACCTTGTTCAATTACAAAGGCTTCGGCTGGACACTGGTCCAAGGCGCCGGCAATAATGATATTGAGCTTTTGCTGTCTTGCTCGGTCGTCGCCGTGATCGTCGTCTTGGTCACCCAGCTGATTTCAGATGTTGGCTACGCTTTCCTAAACCCCCGTATCCGGATTTCCTGAGGAGGATCACCACATGGAACCGATTGGCTGGGGCAGCATTTTCGCCCGTATGTTCATCCAATTCTGGCCCGTCTGGGCCGCCCTGATCGTCACCTATGCGGTGTCGATGCACTACCGCCGCCGCCTTGGTCTGTACGGCAAGCTGTTTGACAGCACCGTGGGGATGATCGGCTTTGGCATTGTGATGTTCTGGGTCTACACGGCGTTTTTCGCCGATATCATCATCACCCATGACCCGCTGGGCCAATTGTCGGGCATGAAGAACAAGTCACCGGGCACCCCCGCCCCCGATGGCAGCACCTATGAATACTACCTGCTGGGCGGTGATAACCTTGCCCGCGATGTGTTCAGCCGGGTGGTGATGGGTGCACGCCGCGTGTTGGCGATTGCACCCGCCGCCACGCTGTTCGCCTTTATGGTCGGCATCACGCTGGGCCTGCCTGCAGGCTATTTCGCCGGAAAGCTGGACACGGGCCTCTCGTTCCTCGCCAACCTCGTGCTGGCCTTCCCGGTGATCTTGCTGTTCTACCTGCTGGTCACGCCCGAAATCCGCGATACCGGCATCCCAGTGATCCTTGCGGCGGTTCTGTTCATCTTTCCGGTCATCTTTCTGGTCACCCTGTTTCAAAGCCGGTTCTTCACCGACCCCAAACGCCGTAACCTCTATGTCGGCATCACGCTGGTCATCGGTCTTTGGGCCTATTCCGGCCTTGCCTTCAATGCAGACCCGCTGGGCGTCTGGTCGATGGGTCCCAACCTGCTGAACGTGTTTGTCGCCGTTGTTTTTGTGAACGCCCCCACCGTATTCCGCATCGTGCGCAGCCTCGTCTTGGACCTGCGCACACGCGATTACGTCGCGGCAGGCCAAACACGGGGCGAAGGGCCATGGTACATCATGCTGTGGGAAATCCTGCCCAACGCCCGCGGCCCGCTGATCGTGGATTTCTGCCTGCGCATCGGCTACACCACAATCCTGCTCGGCACCCTTGGCTTTTTCGGCCTCGGCGTCAGCCCGGAATCCCCCGACTGGGGCTCCACCATCAACGATGGCCGCCGTCTTCTGTCGATCTTCCCGCATCCCGCCGTCGTCCCGGCCATCGCACTGATGAGCCTGGTCCTCGGCCTTAACCTGCTTGCCGACGGGCTGCGCGAAGAAAGCATGAAAGACTAACCCCTTTTTCTGTTCGAAAATATCCTCGGGGGTCCGGGGGCAGACAGCCCCCGGCGCTACCCCCCGCAGCCCTCCGCCAAAGGAGAAGACCATGACCAAACCAGACTGGGACCCGTCCCAACCCATCCTTGAGATCACCAACCTCTCGATCTCTTTCTTCACCCGGCTGCGCGAAATCCCGGCGGTGATGGATTTTTCCTGCACGGTGATGCCGGGCGAGGCGATGGGGCTCGTGGGCGAATCCGGTTGTGGTAAATCCACCGTGGCGCTCGCCGTCATGCGCGATCTGGGCAAAAACGGCAAAATCGTCGATGGCACGATCAAATTCAAAGGCCGCGACCTGACCAATATGGGCGAGGAAGAGCTGCGCCAACTGCGCGGCTCGGAAATCGCGATGATCTATCAAGAACCGATGGCCAGCTTGAACCCCGCCATGACCATTGGCGCGCAATTGGCCGAAGTGCCGATGATTCACCAAGGCATGTCCAAAACCGATGCTTGGGCGCTGGCGCGGCAAATCGTGGCCGATGTGCGCCTGCCCGACCCGGACCGGATTGTGAATGCTTATCCGCACCAGCTTTCAGGTGGCCAGCAACAGCGCATCGTTATTGCCATGGCGCTGATGTCAAAACCCGCCCTCTTGATTTTGGACGAACCCACCACCGCGCTGGATGTAACGGTTGAGGCGGGGATCGTCGATCTGGTCAAAGAGTTGGGCAAAAAATACGGCACGTCGATGCTGTTTATCAGCCACAACCTTGGGCTAATCCTTGATGTCTGCGATCGTCTGTGCGTGATGTATTCGGGCGAGGCGGTCGAAACCGGCAATGTTGGCGAAGTCTTTGACAAAATGCGCCACCCTTATACCCAAGCCTTGTTCCGCTCTATCCCCTTGCCCACGGCCGATAAAAACTCGCGCCCGCTTGTGGCCATTCCGGGCAACTTCCCGTTGCCGCACGAACGCCCCAAAGGCTGCAATTTCGGCCCGCGCTGCGATTATTTTGAGGCTGGGCGCTGTGATGCGGGCCCCGTGCGCATGGGTGATACTGGCGGCGACCGCCATGCCTCGCGCTGTGTAAAGTTCAAGGAAATTGATTGGGACGCGCCCTTGGTCGCCGTCAAAAAGCACGAAAAGACCCCGGTGGGCGATGTCGTGCTGAAAATGGAAGACCTGCGCAAATACTACGAAGTCTCGGGCGGCTCGCTGTTCGGTGGCGGCGCGCAGAAGGTGGTCAAAGCCAATGAAACCCTGTCGTTTGAGGCGCGCGAAGGCGAAACCTTGGCGATTGTGGGCGAATCAGGCTGCGGCAAATCCACCTTTGCCAAGGTTCTGATGGGTCTGGAAACCGCCACCAGCGGCAAGATTTTCCTCTATAATCAAGATATTCAAGACACCCCGATTGAGCAGCGGAATGTCGACACAGTGTCATCGGTGCAAATGGTGTTCCAAAACCCGTTTGATACGCTGAACCCGTCAATGACCGTCGGACGGCAGATTATCCGTGCACTCGAAATCTTTGGCGAGGGCAATTCGGATGCCGAACGGCATACACGGATGCTGGAACTTATGGACCTCGTAAAGCTCCCGCGGGAGTTTGCCGACCGTATGCCGCGCCAGCTGTCTGGCGGGCAAAAGCAGCGGGTCGGTATTGCGCGCGCCTTTGCAGGTGATGCAAAAATCGTGGTTGCGGATGAGCCAGTGTCGGCCCTTGATGTGTCGGTGCAGGCGGCGGTCACCGATTTGCTGATGGAGATTCAGCGCAAAAACCGCACGACCTTGCTGTTTATCAGCCATGATTTGTCGATCGTGCGCTACCTCGCGGACCGGGTGATGGTCATGTATCTGGGCCATGTGGTCGAACTTGGCACCACTGATCAGGTGTTCAGCCCGCCCTATCACCCCTATACCGAGGCGCTGCTGTCTGCGGTGCCAATCGCCGACACCAAGGTGATCAAAAAGCGGATCGTGCTGGAAGGCGATATTCCATCGGCGATGAACCCGCCCAGCGGTTGCCCGTTCCAAACCCGTTGTCGCTGGAAATCACAGGTGCCTAACGGGTTGTGTGACAAAGAGGTGCCGCCCGTCAGGCACTTGGAAACGGGGCATCAGATCAAGTGCCATTTGTCGGATGAGATATTGGCAGAGATGGAACCTGTTATCACCATCGCCGCCGAGTAAAATCAGCGCATCAAAAAAGGGGCCAACTGGCCCCTTTTCCTATTCTTAAAACCGCTGATCCGGGTCTTTGGATGCCTTGTGCTTGCGCAACCGGCTTGGTGTGTGGAATTTCTTATCCTTGAACGGGTTTCTGTCGCCCTGCCCGCGCAGCATGATGCGGATAGGCGTGCCCGGCATGTCAAAATGGTCGCGTAACCCATTGACCAGATAGCGTTTATAGCTTTCCTGCATCAAATCAGGATGCGAGCACATGACGACAAACCCCGGTGGACGGGTTTTGACTTGGGTCATATAGCGCAGCTTGATCCGGCGGCCGCCGGGGGCTGGTGGCGGGTGCGCCTCGGTCATGGCACCCAGCCAAGTGTTCAAACGGTTGGTCGGAATACGGCGGTTCCACACATCATGCGCACGGATAATCGCATCGTGCAGACGGTCAAGGCCGCGGCCGGTTTTGGCCGAAACAGTGACCAAAGGTGCGCCGCGCAGTTGCGGCAACAAACGCTCAAAACTCTCACGCAGCTCGGCCAGCTTTTCTTGCTTTTCGCCTTCCAGATCCCATTTGTTCACCGCAACAACCACAGCGCGGCCTTCGGTTTCGGCATAGTCGGCGATGCGCAAATCTTGCTGCTCAAACGGGATATCCACGTCCAGCAAAACCACAATCACTTCGGCAAAGCGCACAGCGCGCAGCCCGTCCGACACCGACATCTTTTCCAACTTGTCGCTGATCCGCGCTTTTTTGCGCATACCTGCCGTATCAAAGATTCGGGTCGGCGTGCCAAACCATTCTGTTTTCACCGAAATCGCATCGCGGGTGATCCCGGCTTCGGGGCCGGTCAGCAGACGCTCTTCGCCAATGATCTTGTTTATCAGCGTCGATTTGCCCGCATTCGGGCGGCCAATCACTGCAATTTGCAGTGGCTTCGCAACCGTAGGCTTGTGCAGTTCTGGATCAACCTCCAGATCGGCCTCTTCCTCGGGGATGTCCACGTCGACAATCGGGGCATCGGCTTCGGCGCGTTCGCGAAACTCATCCCCAATGGGGCGGAGCAGGCGATAAAGGTCGTCAATGCCTTCGCCATGCTCGGCTGAAATGCGCAAGGGTTCGCCCAGACCCAAGGACCATGCGTCAATAGCACCTGCATCGCCTGCTTTGCCTTCGGATTTGTTCACGCCCACAATCACGCGCGCGCCTTTTTTGCGCAGGATATCGGCGAACACCTCATCCGTGCCAGTCACGCCGACACGGCCATCCAGCAAAAACAGGCACACATCGGCCATATCCACCGCGCGTTCGGTCAGACGCCGCATCCGGCCTTGCAGGCTGTCATCGGTCACATCTTCCAAACCGGCGGTATCAATGACGGTAAAGCGCAGATCAAAGATCTTGCCATCGCCTTCGCGCAAGTCGCGCGTGACGCCGGGCTGGTCATCAACCAAGGCCAGCTTGCGCCCAACAAGGCGGTTAAACAACGTAGATTTGCCCACATTGGGGCGGCCAACTATGGCGAGGGTAAAGCTCATCTTGGCCCCTCCGGGGGCATATCAGTCAGTTTTTGCCCCGTTCAGGGGGGTATTTCAGTAAATTTCGCCCTGCATTTGGCACGGCGGTCACATAATCAAGCGACCGCCATACACCGCAATGCTGTCAACGGAAAGCGTGAAGTTGGCCGTTGCCGGAAACGACATACATCATGCCACCCGCCAAAGCAGGTGCCGA
>CBDTUV010000176.1:0-6235 GCA_965363575.1 uncultured Pseudorhodobacter sp.
GCATAACCCGTTGGAAGGGTGGAGCAGTTATTGCGCGTCGAAAGCCGGGGCCGCGATGCTGACCCGTGCCGCGCATTTGGAGGAAGGCGGAAACGGCTTGCGGATCATGGGGATGTCACCCGGTACCGTGGCGACTGAGATGCAGGTCAAGATCAAGGCGAGCGGGATTAACCCGGTCAGCGCGCTTGACCCATCGGTGCATATCCCCGCCGACTGGCCCGCGCGGTTGATGCTGTGGATGTGCGGACCGGGCGGTGATGATTGGTTGGGGCAAGAGGTATCCATGCGCGATGAGGCCGTGCGCCGGGCGGTAGGGTTGGTCGCATGATTGAATTGAGCATTGACGATGGCGTTTGGACTGCCACGATAAACCGCCCCGAGAAGGCCAATTCCCTGACCGGCGTTATGTTGGCGGATTTGGCAGGGATTGCGGAACGTGCGGCGCTTGAAGGCGCACGGGCGTTGATTATCACCGGCACGGGGCGGGTGTTTTCGGCCGGGGCGGATTTGGACGAGGCGCATGCCGGGTTGGCAACCAGCCCCGTGTGGGAGCGACTGTCGGGTGCGATTGCGGCCTTGCCGTGCCTGACCATCGCCGCCCTGAATGGCACGGTGGCGGGCGGGGCGATGGGCATGGCGCTGGCCTGTGACCTGCGGATCGCGGTCGTAGGGGCGCGGGTGTTTTATCCTGTGATGCGGCTGGGATTTTTGCCGCAACCGTCTGATGTGCCGCGGCTGGTGCGCTTGGTTGGGCCTGCGCGGGCGTCAATGATCCTTATGGCGGGCGAGAAGATTGACGGGGCCGAGGCGCAAGCTTGGGGGTTGATTGACCGGGTGGTGGCACCGGATGCGTTGTTGGACACAGCACGGGCGTTGGCTGCGGACAGTGTGGCTGCCAAGCCCGAGCACGCGGCGGCGATCAAGCGGATGGTTTGGCGGTAAGGGCAGGATTTAGGTATTTTTGCCAAGATGAAATGGCAAGTATTGGGCTGTAACAGCCGTGGGAATGCGGTTCAAGATTGCGGGGCCGCGGGGATTGAGGCACAAGCGGGCAAGCCGCAATAGGAATGAATCATGGATTACAACGCATCGGGAGCAGCCAAAGTGGGCAAAAATACACCGCGCTATTCGGAACATAATGCCAAGGGCAGCGACAAGAACCCTTATGGCGACCAGACCCAAAAGGCCGAATTGCTGGCCCGCATGAAAGCGGCGGCAGAGGCCAAAAAGGCGGTTAAGACAGAAGACTGAGTCGCGAGGGCGGTTAAATCTGCTGGCCTTGCAAAAGGCGCGGCAGATCGCCCTCAAGGCCCGCGGCGGTGCGGATGAAGCGGCGGCGCAAGGCTGGCATGGCATTGACCGCCCCCATCCCCAGATCACGCGCCACACGCAGCAGCGGGTTATCATTGGAAAACAAGCGGTTGACGCTGTCCATGCCCAGCGCAAGTACGGTTGTGTCAAACCGGCGCCATTGTTGATACCGTTCCAAAACATCTGTTGCGCCAATATCTTCGCCACGGCGCTGTGCCTCGATCACCACTTGCGCCAATGCACCAACATCGCGCAGCCCAAGGTTCAGGCCTTGGCCCGCGATGGGGTGGACGCCGTGCGCGGCATCACCGACCAGTGCCAAGCGCGGGGCGATAAAGCTGTTCGCCAGCGTGAGGTTGAGGGGGTAGGTGAAACGGGTGCCGGCCAGTTTAATCTCGCCCAGAAAATCACCGAAACGGGGGCGCAGGGCGTTGAGATAGTCGGTGTCATTCAAGGCTTGGATTTGGGAGGCGCGGGTTGTCTCCTCGCTCCACACAATAGACGAGCGATTTCCGGGCAAGGGCAGGATAGCAAGCGGACCTTGCGGCATAAAGAACTGATGCGCGATGCCGTGGTGGGGTAATGCGTGTTCGACAGCCGTGACCAGCGCGGTTTGCCCGTAGGCCCAACCCGTGCGCGAGATGCCTGCGCGCTGGGCCGTGCCGCTGGTGCGACCATCGCAGCCAACAAGCAGCCGCGCGGACAGGCTGCGCCCCGAGGCGAGGGTAACGGTGACCCCGGTTTGATCGGTGCTTTGCGCGGTGACGGTTTCGCCCGACAACAGCGTGATATTCGGCGCATCGGCCATTGCGGCCAGAAAGGCGGCGTAGAGGTGGCGATCCTCAACCATAAAGCCCATCGGGCCTTCTTCAATCTCAGCATGGTCAAAGTGCAGAAAAAACGGCGCGGCACCTGCGCCTGCGTGGCCATCGCTGGCTTTGATCTGCAAGATGGGCTGCACAAGGTCTGCGATATGCGGCCAAACGCCGATCACACCCAGCAAGCGTTTTGACGCGTGGGCCAGCGAATAGGCCCGGCCATCAAAGCCAGACTCCGCACGCGCTGGGGCCGGGCGGGCGTCTACCACCGTGACCCGCATCCCGCCGCCAGCCAAAGCCAGCGCCAAGGCCGGGCCGTTCAGCCCACCGCCCACGATGATGATATCTGCATCCTGCTTCATGGCGTTCAATATGACCTTTGGCGCGGGATTGTCCATCCGCGAGGCAGAAATTGCGATTGTCCGATTGCCGCAGGGGCGTTAGCCTTTGGGCAAATGGGGAAAAGGTGGGTTATGGCGGGCAATTGGCTTTGGATGACGGCGGCGGATTTGGGGCGCGGCATTGGCGCGGGCAAGATTAACCCGATGGAACTGACCGAGGCGTTTTTGGACGCGATTGAGCGGCACCCCGATGCCAAGCGGATTTATTCGCGCACCACGCCGCGCCGCGCGCGGTCTATGTCGATGGCAGCAGCAGACCGGGCCAAGGCTGGGCACCGGATTGGGTTGCTGGACGGTGTGCCGATTTCGTGGAAAGACCTGTTTGATGCATCGGGCGCCCCGTGCGAAGCAGGATCGGCGCTGTTGAAAGGCCGGGTGCCAGAGGTGGACGCCGAGGTTTTGACCACCGCCACCGCGCAAGGGCTGGTCTGTTTGGGCAAAACCCATATGTCAGAGCTGGCGTTTTCGGGGCTGGGGCTGAACCCGATTACGGCCACGCCACCGAATGTGAATGACCCAGAGGCAGTGCCGGGGGGGTCATCCTCGGGCTGTGCGGCGTCGATTGCGTTTGGGTTGGCGCCGGCGGGGATTGGGTCGGATACTGGCGGGTCGGTGCGTATTCCGGCGGCGTGGAATGACCTTGTGGGGTTGAAAACCACGCCGGGGCGGTTGTCGTTAAAGGGTGTGGTGCCGCTGTGCGCGCGGTTTGATACGGTGGGTCCGCTGGCCCGCAGCGTTGAGGATTGCGCGCTGCTGTTGTCTGCAATGGAGGGCAGCAACCCCATTGATCTGGCAGGGACCAGCCTGAAAGGCGCGCGGCTGTTGGTGCTGGACACGGTGGCGATGGACACCCTGCGCACCGAGCCTGAACGCGGCTTTGACGGCGCTGTGGATCGCTTGGCGCGGGCGGGCGCAAAGATTGAAATTGGCAAGATCCCTGAGGTGGTGGAGGCGATGGACCTTGCAGGCATCACCTTTACCGCCGAGGCCTATGGCACCTGGGGCAAGCTGATTGAAACGGCCCCCGAAAAGATGTTCCCCCGGATTTTGGAGCGGTTCCGCGCGGGTGCCACTGTTTCAGCCGCCGATTTTGTCGCGGCGTGGCAGCGGTTGGACGCGTTGCGCCTGATTTGGGCAAGCAAAACGGCGGGGTATGATGCCGTTATCCTGCCCACCGCGCCCATTTTGCCGCCCAACACACAGCGGTTGCTGGACGATCAGGATTATTTCGTCACCGAAAACCTGTTGGCCCTGCGCAACACGCGGATTGGCAATATGTTTGGCCTGTGCGGTGTGACCTTGCCAACCGGGCAGCCATCTTGCGGGATCACGTTTTTGGCAGGGCCGGGCCAAGAAGAGCGGCTGTTGCGCCTGTGTTCGGCGGCAGAACGCGCGCTGGGTTAGGACATGCTTTGCCTATGGGTGGTGGGGGAGGGACGAAAAAGACACAATCCCCACCCCCAACTGCACAATATCAAAGCGTTTTTCTGGACCACGGCGCAAACCCTCGCTATCCTACATCCAAACGGGGCGACATGACTCCGACGAGATGAGGCAGCAATGGCATTTCCTGAGCGGTTTTCGAACCTGCCAGAATACGCGTTTCCGCGCTTGCGGGCGCTTCTGGACCCCCATCCTTCGGGTGGGACACCCATCGCCATGACCATTGGCGAGCCGCGTCACCCTATGCCCGATTTTGTAGGGCCGGTGTTGGCGGCGAACCTTGATGGTTTTGCGATATATCCGCCCAATGACGGTACGCCCGAATTGCTGGCTGCGATCGCGGGTTGGGTTGGGCGGCGCTATGATGTGGCGCTGAACCCCAATCAAATCATGGCGTTGAATGGCACGCGTGAAGGGTTGTTCAATGCAGCCGTGGCACTGTGTCCGGAAACCAAGGGTGGCAAACGGCCTGTAATCTTGATGCCAAACCCGTTTTATCAGGTCTATGCCGTGGCGGCCCTCGCCATGGGGGCAGAGCCGGTTTATGTGCCTGCAACGGCGGCCACCGGGCATTTGCCCGATTATGCCAGCCTGCCGCGTGACATTTTGGACCGCACCGCACTTGCCTATCTGTGTTCGCCCGCCAACCCACAAGGGGCCGTGGCAAGCACCGATTACTGGGCCGATTTGCTGGTATTGGCCGAAAAGCATGATTTCCAAGTGCTGGCCGATGAATGCTATGCCGAGATTTACCGCGATACGCCGCCACCCGGCATTCTGTCAGTCGCCAAGACCATAGGTGCGGACGCTGAGCGCGCGTTGACGTTTCATTCGCTGTCGAAACGGTCAAACCTGCCCGGCCTTCGGTCTGGGTTTGTGGCCGGTGGGCCGCAGTCGATTGCGCGCATCCGCCAGCTTAGGGCCTTTGCCGGCGCGCCGCTGCCGCTGCCCATTCAAAAGGTATCCGAGGCGGCGTGGAATGATGAGGCGCATGTGACCGCGTCCCGCGCGATGTATGTTGAAAAATTCGCCCTTGCCGACCGCATTTTTGACGGGATGCAAGGGTATATGCCACCGCAAGCCGGGTTTTTCCTGTGGCTTCCGGTGCAAGACGGCGAAGAGGCCACGGTCAAACTGTGGCGTGAGACAGGCGTTCGGGTTCTGCCCGGTGCGTATCTGTCGCGCGATGTCGGCGGGGAAAACCCCGGCGCAGGCTATATCAGGGTGGCGCTTGTCGCCCCAAAAGAAGAAACGCAGCGCGGGCTGACCCAGCTTCGCGACTGTCTCTACGGGCAAGGACGGTAAATCATGGCATCTTATCAGGTCAGACAGCGCGACCCATTGGTGGATCAAAACACCGCAGCAATGCTGGAACGGCGCGGCCGCGAGGTGCTTGGCGCGGGGCTGATTGGCTTGGCGCTGATTTTCGCCGCCATGCTGGGCAGCTATTCCGCCAATGATCCGGGCTGGTTGGTGGCCACGGATGCCCCGGTGAACAACTGGCTGGGGCGGTTTGGGGCCTCTGTCTCCTCAACCCTATTCATCATTGGCGGCATGAGCTCTTGGGGGATTCCGTTGATTTTGGGGGCTTGGGGCCTGCGGTTTATCACCCATGTCGGCGAAGAGCGTGCGATGGGCCGTGTGGTGTTTGCCGTAATTGCCATTGCGTTGGCTTCAGTTTTTGCGGCGACCTATGTGCCGGGGCCAAACTGGCCACATGCAGCCATTGGGTTGGGCGGGTTGTTCGGCGATACGGTCTTGGGCGTGCTTTTGTCACTTTTGCCGCTGGGCGAAATTGGGCTAAAGCTGTTGTCGGTCGTCTTTGGGATGGCATTGCTGGTGATGGGCCTGTTCGTCATGGGCTTTGACATGCGCGAATTGCACGCCTTCCGGCGGTTCACCACCTTTGGCGTGGTGACGTCCTATGCGATGGCCCTGACCTTGGCGGGCAAATCGGCGGTTGGCACGGCGCGTATTGCCCAAGTTTTGAAAGACAAAAACCAGTCCCGCCGCGAAATGGCCGCAAACCGCGTGCAGCAAGATGACGTGGTGTTTGACACCCCGATGAAACCCAACACCCTGCGCGCAGATAAATCGCACGGGGTTTCGGGCGCGACCGATTTTGGCCGCCCTGCCAGTTTGCGCCCCAATGGGCGCGCCGCTGCCCGCGTGCATGGCCGGGTAGAGCCTGAAATGCACGCAAGCCCGGCAATGGTAGCCGAACGTCACGCCGAACGGGCAGCAGAAAAAACCCCTGAAAAG
>CBDTUV010000177.1:0-6225 GCA_965363575.1 uncultured Pseudorhodobacter sp.
TAGATCACCTTGCGGTTCACCCCTTCCGTAAGGATGCTGGAGGACAGTGGCAGCTCCTCAACCAGCTCACCCCGTTCGATCTGGGCGAGGGTCGAGATGCATTGGATCGTATGCTCATCCACCGTGTAGTGATGATAGACGTTGAACTGCATCATCGCCACGATCGCCTCAAATTCGGGGATGATGGCAGACAGCACGCCCAACTCGTTCATCCGGCGCAAGGCGCGTTCGGGGTTGCCGTGTTTGAGCAAAAGGTCAAGGAAAATGCGCAGGGTTTCGCGATTGGTGCGCAGGTCGTCATCAATCAAGTGCAGGTTGGCGGTGATCACGCGCATGGCCGCCGGATGGATCAGATAGCCTGTGCGCAGCGCCTCTTCAAATATCCGCAGCAGGTTCAAAGGTTCGGCCACCAAATTGCCAGCGTCGCCAAAGACAATGCGGCCTTGTTCCAGTGCAAACCCAAATTTCAACCTTTTGCGGCGGCGGAAAAAGCCAATCAAGGCAGGTTCGGATTTGGCGTGCCGCGCCTCAAGCTGGGTTAGAAAGATGCGGGTCAATTCGCCCACGCGGGTGGCATGGCGAAAATAGTCTTGCATGAAGTGTTCAACATCGCGGCGACCTGCGCCATCGGTGTATTCCATGCGGGCCGCCACCTCGACTTGCAGATCAAAGGTCAGCTGATCCATGGGTCGGTTGGTGATGTAGTGCAAATGGCAACGTACATCCCAAAGGAAATTTTCTGCGATGGCAAAAACGTCGTATTCCTCTTGGGTCAGCAACCCGGCCCCCACAAGGCCCGAAGCGGTTTGCACCTCGTGCAGATATTTGCCGATCCAATAAAGGGTTTGCAAATCGCGCAGGCCGCCTTTTCCCTCTTTGACATTGGGTTCCAGCACGTAGCGTTGGCCGCCTTGGCGTTTGTGACGCGCGGCCCGTTCGGCGAGTTTTGCCTCAATGAATTCAGGGCCGGTTTTGCGGAAAAGTTCGGACCAAAGCTTGGTGCGTAGATCGCGGGCAAGGGGTTCTTCGCCAGCCAAAAAACGGCGTTCCAGCAAGGCAGTGCGTATGGTGATATCGGTCCGCGCAAGGCGGATGCAATCGCGCACGGTGCGGGTGGAATGGCCGACCTTTAGTTTCAAATCCCACAGCATATAAAGCATGGATTCGATGACCGATTCCGCCCAAGGGGTCACCTTGTAAGGGGTCAAAAACAGCAGATCGACGTCGGAGTGAGGGGCCATTTCGGCACGGCCATAGCCGCCCACCGCGACCACGGCGATGCGTTCTGATTCGGTGGGGTTAGACAAAGGGTGCAAATGGGTGGTCGCGACCTGCAGCGCTGTGCTGACGATACGGTCCGTCAGCCAGGCATTGGCGCGGATCAATTCGCGTGCCGCATGAGGTTTGGCGCGAAACGCCGCCTGCAGCCGAGTGATGGCCGCGGCGCGGGCGGTGGCGAGATGCTGGACCGCAATCGCGCGCGCCTCGCGCCCGACAGATCCATCACTAACGGCGATCTCTGCGGTGATTTGGTCGAACACCGTTTGTGCGTCAATGATCTGATCTGGCGGCAACAACAGATCATCAAAGCCAAGCTGCGGCAGACTGGGAAAGGGGATACCCGCCGCAGAACCGGCGGGTCTGTTTTGGGCCGCGGTGGTGCGGGGCATAGGGGGTATCCGTCTTAAGGTGGTGCCGTCTGATAGGTGATGCTGGGTTAGAACCCAGCACCGCCAAAGCTGCGTGGGGCGGCATCAATGATGACCACCTGATTATTGCGGATTTGTGCGATAGCAAGGCCGCGCTGATTTGTGCCATCGTTTTGCAGACGGAAAATCCCGTTAACGCCAACAAAGCCAGACCCTTGGGTCAACGCTCGTGCTGTCAATGCACCCGAATTGCCACGCTTGACCAAGGCACCAATGGCCGCAATACCGTCATAGGCCAGACCTGCAATGGGGTGCGGAGGCTCGCCAAAGGCCGAGATATAACGGTTCTGGAACTGCTGATACAAAGCCGGGTCTGGCATTGCAAACCACCCCCCTTGAACGCCCGGAAGCGCCAAGGTTGCGGTGGGAATATCCCAACGGGTCAGGCCAATGAATTGTGCCACCGAAGGATCAATGCGGTTGTCGCGCAACAACTGGGTCAACAATGGCAACGCACCGGCCGTATCGGCGGTCATAAACACCGCTTGCGCGCCGGAACTGCGCACTTGGTTCGCAATCTGGGGGGCGGCTTGGACAATGCCGTTTTGCGAAAACTCATAGCCCACGCGCGCCACGACGGACCCACCGGCATTGGCAATGCCACGTTCAATCGCGGCCCGGCCAAGCTCGCCCGCTGGCGTGCGGTCATTCACCACCATGATATTGCGCTTGCCTTGCGACACGGCAAAGGACGTCAGACGGTTGGCAGTGTTTTGAAAGGTTGGCCCAAGCACAAAGACATTGCCACCGGCGATATCGGTGTTGTTGGAAAAGGACAGCACGTTGATCCCGCGCGCGGCCACGGCAACCCCTGCCGCATTGGCGTTTTGGGCGAAAACCGGGCCTAGAATGATCTTAGCACCTTCATCAGCAGCCCTGATCGCGGCGGCCTGCGCGCCGGCAGGTTTGCCACCCGTGCTGTAAACGCGCAAATCAATCTTAACGTTGCCAAGATCAGCGATTGCAAGTTTGGCAGCGTTTTCGAGCGATTTCGCCAGCACGTTGTCACCAGCTGATCCAGACCCGCTTGGTACAAGCAATGCCACAGGGACAGGGGCAGAGGTGTCAATCGAAGGCCCGCCACCACCAACCGCGATGGGTTGACAGGCGGCCACGGCCAAAGCGGCAGCGACAATGGCCCCTCGCGTCAAAGACTTGCGGGCAGATTTTAAAAACGACAACATACGGGTCCCTCATTCCGGTGGTACAGCAGACGGGTTAACCCTATGCGGTTCAGGGAATGAAGTAAACTTTGGAAGGGGCTTGATTGATGAGTTCTGAGTGGACAGACGCAGATGGCGTGGCGCAAGGGGCAGGCGTCTTCCGTCCAGACCCGCGGCCTTTGGCGCCGGGGTTGTATTTCGTGTCGACACCGATTGGGGCTGCGCGGGATATCACTTTGCGTGGATTGGATATTTTGGCAAAAGCCGATGTGCTTGCGGCCGAGGATACGCGAACGTTGAAACACCTGATGGAGATCCACGGGGTGGCGCTGGGGGATCGGCATGTCTTTGCTTATCATGACCATAATGGCGAGATGATGCGCCCCAAATTGCTGCGTGCCTTGGCTGAAGGAAAATCTGTGGCCTATGCGTCTGAGGCCGGGACGCCTTTGATAGCAGATCCGGGATTCCAATTGGGCCGTGCGGCAATTGCGGAAAATCAAACTGTTTTGGCAGCACCCGGGGCATCGGCAGTTCTGGCGGCACTGACCGTTTCTGGCCTGCCAAGTGATCGGTTTTTGTTTGCAGGCTTTCTGCCAACCCAAGCAGGGGCGCGCGCAAAGGTGCTGAAAGAGTTGGGAGAGGTGCCAGCGACGCTCATATTTTACGAATCACCCAAACGCATTAACCGAACATTAGGTGAAATGATGGAGTGTTGGGGGGAAGAGAGAGAAGCGGTGGTGTGCCGCGAACTGACAAAACGATTTGAAGAAGTCACACGCGGCGGTTTGGCTGATTTGGTCCGCGCTTTTGATGGGCGTGCCGTTAAGGGTGAAATCGTAGTTTTGGTTGGCCGGGCTGTTGCGCCAAAACTGGATGCGGTTGGCATTGAAGACCGGTTGCGGGTGCATTTGACTACCAAGTCGGTGAAGGATGCCGCCGCAGATGTTGCGGTAGAGCTGAACCTGCCACGCCGAGAGGTGTATCAGCTTGCGCTGCAGATTAGCAAAGAAGAGGACGACGCATGAGCGGATTGGTTTCATATCGGGCAGGGCTTGCTGCAGAAGAGGCAGTGGCGCGGCATTACGCTGATGCAGGTCGCGTGATGGCGGCATCACGTTGGCGCGGCGTGTCCGGGGAGATTGATCTGATTGTGCGCGATGGTTCTGCGATTGTTTTTGTTGAGGTCAAAAAGGCGGCGACGCATGCAGAGGCCGCATTGCGTCTGACCAGCCGTCAAATGGCGCGCATTTATGCATCCGCATCTGAGTTTTTGGCGGGGGAGCCTGCGGGGCAAGCAACGGAAAGCCGATTTGATGTGGCCTTGGTGGATTCTTATGGCAGGATTGAAGTGTTGGAGAATGCTTTTGCCGGATGAAAACAATCTGTGATCGTGCATTGCATGGCGCCAAGGCTTGCGGCAAGTAGAAGCATCACAAAAGGGGATGCGCCATGAGCCTGAAAGTTGCTTTGCAAATGGATCCGATTGGGTCCGTAAATATTGAGGCGGATAGCACGTTTCGGATCGCGATTGAGGCACAAGAGCGTGGGCACTCGTTGTTTTTCTATACGCCTGACAAGTTGGCATATCGCGAAGGGCGTGTGATTGCGCGCGGTTTCCCGATTGAGTTGCGGCGTGAGAAGGGCAACCATGTCAGCTATGGTGATGAGGTTGAGGTCGATCTTGCCGATTTTGATGTCGTCTGGCTGCGTCAGGACCCGCCTTTTGACATGGGCTATATTACGTCCACGCATTTGCTGGATATGATTCATCCCAAAACGCTGGTGGTGAATGATCCGTTTTGGGTGCGAAACTTTCCAGAAAAGCTGTTGGTGCTGCGCTTTCCTGACCTAACGCCGCCCACGTTGATTGCCCGTGATTTGGCGACGATCAGGGACTTTAAGGCCGAACATGGCGATATCATTTTGAAACCACTCTACGGTAATGGCGGTGCGGGTGTGTTTCGTCTGGGGCCGGATGACCGCAATCTATCCTCTTTGCATGAGCTGTTTTCCGGTATTAACCGTGAGCCCTTGATTGCCCAGAAGTTTTTGCCAGCGGTGGCGAAGGGTGACAAGCGGGTGATTCTGGTGAACGGCGAACCTGTTGGGGCGATCAACCGTGTGCCGCTACCGGGTGAAACGCGGTCTAATATGCATGTGGGCGGCAGGGCCGAGAAGGTAGCGTTGACTGCGCGTGACCGTGAGATTTGTGCGCGGATCGGGCCGACCCTGCGCGATAATGGGCAGGTTTTTGTTGGCATTGACGTCATCGGTGATTGGCTGACCGAGATTAACCTTACCTCACCCACAGGTATCCAAGAGTTGGACCGGTTTGACGGCACCAATACTGCTGCCAAGATTTGGGAAGTGATTGAGGCCAAGCGGGCTTTGTGACTTTGAGGTAAGGACGGGTTTTCTATTGTTTTTCACCGTTGACCTCGTTGAACATTCTGCAAGGTGTTGTCTTGCAAAATGGCCTTGGACTTCAACGTCAGGAGTACTGCCATAGCGTTCATTTTTCTTTTGGCCCAATCGCCAGTCGAAAGCTGACTGCCTCGGCGACATGGGGGCTTCGGACCCCCGCAGAATGATCCAGGTCCGCTATCGTTCGCGCGACACGCAAAACCCGGTGATAGCCGCGCGCTGACAGCCCAAAGCGTTCGGCCACGCGGCTGAGCAAGGCTTTGCCATCTGCATCGGGCGTGGCGATGTCTTCGAGCAATGCGCCTTCGGCTTCGGCGTTCACGCGCACGCCTGCTGCAGTGGCAAAACGCTTGGTTTGTATGGCGCGCGCATCGGCCACGCGGGCCGCGATGAGCGCCGAGCGGTCGCCAGTGCTGGGCAGGTCAAGGTCGGTATAAGCAACGGGCGGCACCTCTACCCGTAAATCAAAACGGTCCATGAGTGGGCCTGAGATCCGGCTCAAATACTCTTCGCCGCATACGGGAACACGGGCACAGGCGCGTGCAGGATCTGCCAGATAGCCACATTTGCAAGGGTTTGCGGCGGCAACCAGCAAAAATCGGCAGGGGTAGCGGACATGGGCATTGGCGCGGGCGACGACCACCTCACCTGTTTCAATCGGTTGGCGTAGGGTTTCGAGGACTGGGCGGGGGAATTCGGGAAACTCATCCATGAACAGCACGCCGTTATGCGCAAGGCTGATTTGCCCCGGTTTCGCCCCGCGCCCGCCGCCCACGATGGCCGCCATGCTTGCTGTATGGTGCGGTTCGCAAAAGGGGCGTTGGCGGGAAATGCCACCCTCGGACAATAGACCCGCGAGGGAATGGATCATCGAGGTTTCCAGCGCCTCGACCGCTGAAAGCGGCGGCAAAATGCTGGGTAATCGT
>CBDTUV010000178.1:0-6216 GCA_965363575.1 uncultured Pseudorhodobacter sp.
GATTACACTGGCCCGCCACAACTGTCCTTTGCCCAAGAAGAGGCGGATGAGATTGGCCTAAAACTGGGCGACACCATGACCGTCAACATCCTTGGCCGCGACATCGACGCCACGATCACCAGCTTTCGTGAGGTTGATTTTTCCACCGGCGGCATGGGTTTTGTGATGATGCTGAACCCCGGTGCCGTGGCAGGCGCGCCCCATACCCATATCGCCACCGTCTACGCATCGGCGGCGTCCGAGGCGCAATTGCTCCGCGATGTCGCGGGCGCCTATCCCAACATCACCGCCGTGCGCGTGCGTGATGCAATTGACCGCGTGTCAGATGCCCTGACCGCCATCGCCACCGCCACGGCTTGGGCAGCAGGGGCCACCTTGCTTACGGGTTTCGTGGTGCTGATCGGTGCCGCCGCCGCAGGTGAACGCTCGCGGATATACGAGGCCGCGATCTTGAAAACCCTAGGCGCCAGCCGCGCCCAAATCATGGGCAGTTTCGCGCTGCGTGCAGCCCTTACGGGGGCCGCCGCAGGTGTGGTCGCCATTGCCGCAGGCGGGCTTGCGGCATGGGCGGTCATGCGGTTCGTGATGGAAACCGACTTTGTGTTCGAACCCGTCTCGGCGCTTGCCATCGTGATCGGCGGGGTGCTGGCCACCTTGCTCGCAGGTCTCGCCTTTGTCTGGCGTCCTTTGGCGGCACGCCCCGCCCAAGTGCTGCGCGCCCAAGAATAGGCATCACATTATTCACAGCGGGGGGGTGCCAATCCTCCCCGCCCCGCGCTAGAATAGACCAAAGCCCAAGCCGGAGCCTATCCATGCAGATGCGTGCCATCCTTGACCGCCTGATCGCCTTTGAAACGGTCAGCCATATGACAAACCTGCCCTTGATTCAGTTTGTCCAAGACCTGCTGGCGCAATCCGGCATCGACAGCACGCTGATTTATGACGAAACGGGCCAAAAGGCCAATCTATATGCCCAAACAGGCCCGCGCGATGTGCCGGGTGTTATTTTGTCGGGCCATGTCGATGTTGTCCCGGTGCAAGGTCAAACATGGACAAAACCACCCTTTGAACTGACCCAAGACGGCACCCGCCTTTACGGTCGCGGCACCACCGATATGAAAGGCTTTGACGCCTGCGCCATCGCGCTGATGCTGCAAGCCGCCAAACGCGATCTGAAAGTCCCGCTGATCCTTGCGCTGTCTTATGATGAGGAAATCGGCTGTCGCGGCGTAGGCTCCTTGATCGACGCTATCGCCACTTGGCCCACCCCCCCACGCCTGTGCATCGTCGGCGAACCCACCAGCATGGAGGCCGCCATCGGCCACAAAGGCAAGGTCGCCTTGCGCGTCACCTGCACAGGGCGCACAGGCCATTCGTCACTGGCCCCACTTGCGCTGAACGCGATCCATCTGGCGATGGATTTTGGCCGGGCCGTGCGCGATTTGCAGGCGCAAGTGGCCGCAAATGGCCCGTTTGACGCAGATTATGACGTGCCCTATTCCACGCTGCATATCGGCACAATCAAGGGCGGGGTGCAGGTCAATGTGGTGGCGAATGCCTGCGTGATGGACATGGAAATCCGCACCCTCGCAAACCACGACCCCGCCGACCTGATCACCCAGCTTAAGGCCGCCGCTAAGGCGATCCTCGCCCCCTTGCGCCATGACTTCCCCGAAGCCGCGATCGAGGTTGAGCGGCTTTGGGATTATCCCGGCCTTGGCACCGCACCCGATGCCGATGTGGTCAGCTTTGTCAAAAGCCTGACCGGCGGCAACGCCCATCTGAAAGTCGCCTATGGTACCGAAGGCGGCATGTTCGCCAAGCGCCTTGGCCTGCCCACCGTGGTCTGCGGCCCCGGCGCAATGGCCCAAGGTCATATGCCCGATGAATTTATCGAACTGGCCCAATTGGAAAAATGTGAGGCGATGTTGGCCAATCTGCTGGCACGGTGCGAGGCAGGGTTTTAACGGCCCGCTTGGCAGACGATGGATGCCTGCGGCGCAGGTATTTGGGCCAAGATGAAATCGCACGCGTTTTTCGGGTTTACAGAGGTAGAATAACAAACCGCTCGGTTTGGCGTCCAATCCGCTGGGACCTCGGTCTCAAAAGGCCGCTTTCGGCCCAGCGATGCATCGCGTAAAGAGGGGGCATCATGGCGCTCACACTCACCTCCCTGTCGCAAATTGCAAACCTTGGTTTTGACGACATTATCGATGTCCGCAGCCCGGCCGAATTTACTGAGGACCATATTCCCGGCGCGATAAACCTACCCGTGCTGGAGGATAATGAGCGCGCCGAGGTGGGCACGATCTATAAGCAAGACAGCCCTTTTCGCGCCCGCAAAATCGGCGCGGCGCTTGTGGCGGCCAACGCGGCCCGGCATTTGCAAGGCGCGTTGGCGGATAAGCCGGGCGGTTGGCAGCCTTTGGTCTATTGCTGGCGCGGGGGGCAGCGGTCGGGGTCTTTCGCGTCGATCCTAAGCCAAATCGGTTGGCGGGTGGACCTGATCCAAGGCGGTTATAAGGCCTACCGAACGCTTGTCGCGTCGGCGCTTTATGACACGCCGTTCCCTTGCCCTGTGGTTTTGCTGGATGGCAACACAGGCTCGGCCAAAACCGACCTTTTGCACCGGCTTGCCAAACGCGGCACCCAAGTGCTGGACCTAGAGGGTTTGGCCCATCATCGGGGCAGCCTGTTTGGCGCAATGCCGGGCGGGCAGCCCAGCCAAAAGGCCTTCGAATCCGCCCTTGCCCGCGCAATCAGCCAGCTTGACCCCGCGCGCGTGGTGGTGGTGGAGGCCGAAAGCTCCAAGGTCGGAAATTGCCGCTTGCCGCCCCAGCTGTGGAAAGCGATGGCCGCGGCAAAACGGTTGGAAGTGGTGGCCCCGGTTGCCGCCCGCGCACGCTATCTGGTCACCGCCTATGCCGATTTGGTATCTGACACCGCGCGCTTGTCAGCCGTGATAGACCGCCTGCGCACGTCCCATTCCACTGAGCAAATCACCACATGGCAAGGCATGGTCACCTCCGGCGCGTTTGAACCCCTCGCCGCCGATTTGATGGCCCGGCACTACGACCCGCGCTATGACATACACCGCGCAAGGCTGGAACACGGGGTAGAGGCCGTGGCGACCGATGGTCTGGATACCGCCGCGTTAGAGCGGTTGGCGGATCAGTTGGCACTGCGGTTGGGGGCGATGACCTAGCAGGCCATCGCCGACCGCTTTAATCCCGCACGCCGGCAAACTGTTCCGCCCACGCCACCCGCTCATCATCCGTGATTTTGCGAAACAGCACCTCTGGCACCTCAAACGCATGGCCCACTGGCAGCGCCATCAGTGCCGCGCGCAGATCGGTCGGCCAAGACCAATCGTCCGTCTTCATCCCCGCCATCATTGATGCTGCCGCCGCCGGGATGAACGGCTGCGAGATCACCGCATAAACCCGGATCAGGTTCAGCGCCAAACGTATCTGCGCCGCCGCCTGTGCAGGGTCGGTTTTCACCACGGTCCACGGGGCGGCTGCTTGCAAATATTCGTTGCCCGCGACCCAAATGCTGCGCAGCTCAATCGCCGCTTTGCGCACGTCCATCGCTTCCATGAACCCTTCATAGGCGCGCAAACGGCCGTCAACCTCTGCGATCAGCGCCTCCTCGGCAGCACCCCAATCGCCACCCTCGGGCACCACTTCCCCAAACTTTGACCGACAAAACTTGGTCACGCGGCTGACCAAATTCCCCAACACATCCGCCAAATCCTTATTGGCCGATTGCTGAAAATTCTCCCACGTAAACTCGGCATCCGAACTTTCAGGCGCGTGCGACAGCAACCACCAACGCCAATAATCGGCGGGCAACAAGGACAGCGCTTGGTCCATAAACACGCCGCGCCCGCGCGATGTGGAAAACTGCCCGCCATCATAATTCAGATAGTTGAACGACTTGATGTAATCGACCAGCTTCCACGGCTCTGCCGACCCCAAAATCGTGGCGGGAAAGCTAAGCGTATGAAATGGCACGTTATCCTTGCCCATAAACTGGGTATAGGTCACGTCATCCGCGCCCTTATCGGTCCGCCACCAACGCTCCCAATCGCCACCCGTCGCCGCCGCCCATTCTTGTGCGCAGGCGATATATTCGATCGGCGCGTCGAACCAGACATAGAAAACCTTGCCTTCCATCCCCGCCCAAGGTGCCCCCTCAAACTGCACTGGCACCCCCCAAGACAGATCGCGCGTGATGCCCCGGTCTTGCAACCCGTCGCCATCATTCAGCCATTTCTTGGCAATCGAGGTGGTCAAAATCGGCCAATCGGTCTTGCTCTCGATCCACTCCGACAGCGCCTCTTTCATCTGCGACTGGCGCAAATACAAATGCTTGGTTTCGCGCAATTCCAACTCGGTAGAACCCGACACCGTAGACCGCGGATTGATCAGATCAACCGGGTCCAACTGCTTGGTGCAATTGTCGCATTGATCGCCCCGCGCGCTCTCAAACCCGCAATTCGGGCATGTCCCTTCGATATAGCGGTCCGGCAAAAACCGCCCATCCACCACCGAATACATCTGCTTTTCCGTCACCTCGCGGATCAACCCTTGCTCCGCCAACCGCTTGGCAAAGGCTTGGGTCAGTGCGCGGTTCTCAACGCTTGACGACCGCCCGAAATGGTCAAATGACAAATGAAACCCGCGCGCAATCTCGGCTTGCACGGCGTGCATCTCGGCGCAATAGGCGTCCACCGGCTTGCCCGCTTTGGCCGCCGCCAACTCGGCCGGCGTGCCATGCTCATCCGTGGCGCATAAAAACAACACCTCATGCCCGCGCGCCCGCAAATACCGGGCATACAGATCGGCCGGCAATTGGCTGCCCACAAGGTTGCCTAAGTGTTTGATCCCATTGATATAGGGAATAGCAGAGGTGATCAAATGTCTGGCCATGGGTGCGCCCTTCTTAGCAGTGGTTTGGCAAGCGTTTACCCCAACACCGCGCAATTGCCCAGAAGGCGCGTGCGCCAATCGCCGTATCGCGGGAATTTCATCGCCAACACCTCCGGCGGTTTCATAGACACGCTTGCCGTCCGCCTTGACGAACACTCTGTCCGTCCAGTACTGCACCCATTGCGCGATATGAAAGACCCCTCCCATGCCAACCCCAGCCAAAACCTTCCCGCAAGGGTTACGCGACATCATGCCTCTCGCCCTTGGTGCCGCCCTTTACGGCCTCGCCTTTGGCCTGCTCGCAGCCCAAGCAGGCATGTCCACCTTGCAAACCGGGGTCATGGGGGCGTTTGTCTTTTCTGGCTCGGCGCAATTCATCGCCGTGGAACGCCTTGCCGCAGGGGCCGGGGCCGCCACCGCCTTGATCGCAGGCGTGGCCCTTAACCTGCGCATGCTGCTAATGACCGCGTCCTTGCGCGATGTGCTGGCAAACCGCCCCTTTTGGCAAAAGCTGCTTGGCGTGCATATGACCACCGATGAAAGCTGGGCGCTGTTCCACGCCACCCGCGCCAAAGGCCAAACCACCAGCTATTGGTATCTGATCGGTGCGGGGCTTGGCATGTGGCTTCTTTGGCTCGCCTCGACCCTCGCAGGGGTCAGCTTTGCCGCCAACTTGCCCGAACCCCGCGCCCTTGGCATCGACTTTGCCTTCACCGCCGCCTTCATCGCCATCCTACGCGGGTTATGGTCGGGCAAGCGTGACCTTGTCCCATGGCTGCTCAGCGCCGCCACCGTCGCGGGCCTGAACACATTTACCCCGATGGAGCCCTCATGGGCGCTGGTCATCGGCGGCATCTTGGGCGCTGTCGCCGCCGCAATCGGGGGCAAACATGCCACCCTTTAACATCGTCATCCTTGGCCTTATCGCCGCCAACCTCGTCATCCGTCTGGGCGGCTATTACCTCGGCGCGGCGCTACCGCAAACCGGGCCATGGGCGCGCGGGCTAAAGGCCCTGCCCGGCACGCTGATCACCGCCCTTGTGACGCTGCAACTGATGCAAGGCGGGATAAATGAATGGATCGCAGGCAGTATTGCCCTTCTCACCGCGCTGATCACCCGCAGCCTGCCCCTCACCATGCTCGCAGGCATCCTGACCATCTATGCGCTGCGCCATTGGGCCTGAAGGCCCACCCCTATTGCAGCCCATCCCCGTCCCGAACCCGCCTCTAAAACGCCGCAACCTCCCGCACCGTCGGCCGATACTTCATGCCCAACTCCACC
>CBDTUV010000179.1:0-6212 GCA_965363575.1 uncultured Pseudorhodobacter sp.
GGCAACCCCACCGATCTGGAACGCGGTGATTTGCGCTGGCGCATGGCCATTCCCGCAGATGGCCGTCTGCCCCACGGCAATGCCCACCCGGCCCTGATCCAATGGCACGGGTCCGCCCACCCGGCGCAACGTTTGCCCGATGTTGGCGTGCGCTTGGACCTGCTGGAAATCGCCACCCCCGACGCCGCAGCCCTGAACACCAGCCTTTCAGACCTGTTCACCGACACCCGCGTCCGCATCACCCATGCGGCAGAAAAATCCATGCGCGCCACGTTTTCCACCCCACACGGGCGCCGCGTGCTGGAATGATCCTGCGCGCAGTGGTGCCAGCCGACATTCCCGCCATGCTGGATATCTGGAACCCGGTCATCCGCGACAGCGTGACCACCTTTAATTCGGTGCCAAAAACACCCCAAGACTTGACCCAAATGATCGCGGACAAGGCTGCAGCGGGCCACGCGTTCATGGTGGCCGAAGCCGAAGGTCAAATGTTGGGCTTTGCCACCTACAGCCAGTTTCGGGGTGGGATCGGCTATGCCCGCACGATGGAACACACCATCGTGCTTGGCCCCGGTGCCCGTGGGCGGGGCTTGGGCCGCACCTTGTTACTGGCAATTGAGGATCACGCCCGCGCGCGCGGCGTGCACTCCTTTTTTGCCGGGGTTAGTGGCGAGAACCCTGATGCCCGTGCCTTTCACGCAGCCTTAGGCTATGCGCATGTCGCCACTTTGGCCGCCGTTGGTTATAAATTTAACCGCTGGATGGACTTGCATCTGATGCAAAAATTCCTGACCTGACAGCGCCGCCGTTATCAAGGTATACTGCCCCTATGTCGATCTGGAGCCGCATCAATGACGCCCTTTCCGCCCTCGCCTCTGGCGAAGGTTTATCGGCTATTTTTGACCGGCTGCGGGGCATGCAAATGGAATCGCCCGAGCGCTCGGTGGGGTTTACCATCGCCGTTATCGCCTTGGGCGCGAAAATGGCCAAGGCAGATGGCCAAGTGACACGCAATGAGGTGACGGCCTTTCGCCAGCTTTTCACCATTCCCTCGGATGAAGAAACCAACGCCGCGCGCGTTTTTAATCTCGCGCGCCAAGATGTGGCGGGGTTTGAATCTTACGCCCGCAAAATCGCCGCGATGTTCCCGGAAGAGGGGCATCAAACCCTGATCGACCTGTTGGAAGGGCTGTTCACCATCGCCATGGCAGACGGCGAATACCACCCGAATGAAGATGAGTTTTTGGCCGAGGTTGCGCAGATTTTCGGGCTGGGCGATCCGTGTTTCCGCTCGTTGCGCGCGCGTTTTGTCGACGGCGCGCCGCGCGATCCCTATGATGTCTTGGGCGTCGCCCCCGGCGCGTCATTGGCAGACATTCGGGCCGCATGGAAACAGGCCGTGCGCAACAGTCACCCCGACCGCCTGATCGCCCGCGGTGTCCCGCCCGAGGCGGTTGAACTTGCCAGCCGCCGGATGATCGACATCAACGCCGCTTGGGCCGAGATCAATGGCAAACGTGCTGCCTGATCCCGCCCCACGCGAGGTTTCGCCCAAGCTGCGACTTGCGACCTATAATGTGGAATGGTTCAATGGTCTGTTTGATGATGACGGCCTGCTTTTGGCCGACAATGACCGCTCGGCCCGCTATAAAATCAGCCGCGCCGAACAACTAACCGCCCTTGGCATCGTCTTCACCGCGCTGGACGCTGACGGGGTGATGATTATTGAAGCGCCAGATACCGGATCACACCGCAAAACCACCACCGCGCTGGAAAATTTTGCCCGTCATTTCGGCCTGCGCACCCGCTGCGCGCTGCATGGATTCATCTCGGAAACGGAACAAGAGATTGCGTTTCTTTATGACCCCGACCGCCTGACCGCCAGCCATAGCCCGATGGGCGAACCAATTGGCACCACGGGTATTCCGCGTTTTGACGGGGTGTTTCGCCATGACCTGAACGTGGACGCCCAACCCGAACGCATCCGCTTTTCCAAACCCCCGCTTGAGGTGGCGCTAAGCGACCGATTGACGGGCCAAGATCTGCGGTTGATCGGGGTGCATGCCAAATCGAAATCGGCGCATGGGGCGCGCAACCCGGCCCAAGTGTCGCGCATCGCAATTGAAAACCGCCGCAAGCAGCTTGCGCAGTGCCTTTGGCTGCGCGCCCGTGTGGAAACCCAATTGGCCATGGGCGATCAATTGATCGTTCTGGGCGATTTCAATGATGGGCCGGGCTTGGATGAGTATGAAAAGCTGTTTGGCAAATCGGGGATCGAGATTGTCATCGGCACCGATGCCCCTGCGGACCTGCAATTGATGGAACCGCATGCCCAGATGATTTTGGGCCGCAAGCTGGGCGTCGCCCCCACCTCGGCCCGCTTCTATGACACTGTAAAAAAGCGCTATTTTCAGGCGCTCTTGGATTTTATTTTGCTCTCGCCTAACTTGGCCCCGGCATCCCCGGTCTGGCGGATTTGGCACCCTTTGGATGACCCCGATTGCTGGCGCATCCCTGAATTGCGTGAGGCGCTGCTGACCGCGTCCGACCATTTTCCCGTTACGCTGGACCTGCATTTCGATCTGTGATCGGGGCTGGTAAAATGCGCTGGCCCGTCCCATATTAAGGGTATGAAACAGATTTTAGCCCCGCTTTCGCTGTGTCTTACGCTGGTCTTGGCCACGCCTGCGCCCTTGCTTGCGCAAGATGCGCAAGCCGACCGCGATGAAGGGCTTAGCCTGATGGAACGCGGTCTGCGCCAGTTGTTTGAAGGGTTGATGGCCGATATGGAACCCGCGCTGGGAGAGATGGCCGAGGCGGTCAAAGAAATGGAGCCGATGCTGCGACAATTGGCCGAGCTAATTGGCGATGTCCGCAACTATGATCCACCCAGACGGTTGGAAAATGGCGATATCATCATCCCCCGCAGAGAGGGTGCGCCACCACCGCCTGCCTTACCAGCACCCGGTTTGAAACCGCCTTTTGGTGATGCGCCAGACGGGCAGATTGATCTCTGATCTGTTGGCGGGCAAAGGGGGCGCTCGCGCCCCCTCGGGGCAAGTGCCCCTCACCCCCTGAGGATATTTACCGAACAGAAAAAGAAGGGGGCGTTACCCCTTTGCCGCGCGGATCAGGCGCAAGATGTCCTTGGCGGCTTCGGGGATATTGGTGCCGGGGCCAAAGATCGCCTTGACGCCCGCATCATAGAGGAACTGGTAGTCTTGTTGCGGAATAACCCCACCGCAAATCACCAAAATATCCCCTGCCCCTGCCGCCTGCAGCGCCTGCACCAGTTTCGGTGCAAGGGTTTTATGGCCGGCCGCCTGCGACGAGATCCCGATGACATGCACATCATTGTCAATCGCATCCTGCGCCGCCTCTTCCGGGGTTTGGAACAACGGGCCGACATCCACGTCAAAGCCGATATCGGCAAAGGCGGTGGCGATTACCTTGGCGCCGCGGTCATGCCCATCCTGGCCCATTTTCACCACCAACATACGGGGGCGGCGGCCTTCAACCTCGGCAAAATCTTCCACATCCTTTTGGATCGCGGCAAAGCCTGCATCGCCTTCATAGGCAGCGCCATACACCCCTGCGAGGGTTTTCACCTCGGCCCGGTGACGGCCAAAAACCTCTTCCATTGCCATGCTGATTTCTCCTACTGATGCCCGCGCACGGGCGGCGTCTACGGCTGCTTCCAGCAAATTCCCACCTTCACGGGCGCGGCGTGTCACCTCAGCCAAGGCGGCATCACACATCGCTTGGTCACGCATGGCACGCATTTTGGTCAGACGGGCGATTTGGCTGTCACGCACGGCCATATTGTCGATATCCAGAATGTCGATCGGGTCTTGTTGCTCTAGCGTGTATTTGTTGACACCAACTATCACCTCTTCGCCCCGGTCGATCATGGCTTGGCGGCGCGCAGCGGATTCCTCGATCCGCAGCTTGGGCATGCCCGTGGCCACCGCCTTGGTCATGCCGCCCATCTCCTCGACTTCTTCAATCAATTTCCACGCCTCTTCGGCCAGTTGCGCGGTCAGGCTTTCTACATAATAACTGCCCGCCAGCGGGTCGACCACATGCGTCACCCCGGTTTCTTCTTGCAAAATCAACTGGGTATTTCGGGCAATCCGCGCCGAAAACTCGGTCGGCAGCGCCATCGCCTCATCCAGAGCGTTGGTGTGCAGGCTTTGCGTGCCGCCCAGTGCCGCCGCCATCGCCTCATAGGCCGTGCGGACCACGTTGTTATAAGGATCTTGCTCTTGCAAACTAACGCCTGAGGTCTGGCAATGCGTCCGCAGCATCAGCGACCCCGGTTTTTTCGCCCCAAACTCGGTCATAATGCGGTGCCATAGCAGGCGCGCAGCACGCAGCTTGGCCGCCTCCATGAAAAAGTTCATGCCAATCGCAAAGAAAAACGACAAGCGCCCGGCAAAGGCATCAACATCCATGCCGCGCGCAATTGCCGTGCGCACATATTCGCGGCCATCGGCCAGCGTAAACGCCAGTTCCTGAACCAAATTCGCGCCGGCCTCTTGCATGTGATAGCCGGAGATGGAGATCGAGTTGAACTTGGGCATTTCCGCGCTGGTATATTCAATGATATCCGCAATGATCCGCATTGAGGGTTCAGGCGGGTACACATAGGTATTGCGCACCATGAACTCTTTTAAAATATCGTTCTGAATGGTGCCCGAAAGATCGGCTCGGCTTACGCCCTGCTCTTCGCCGGTCACGATGAAATTCGCCAAGATCGGGATTACAGCACCGTTCATCGTCATGGAAACGCTGATTTTTTCCAGTGGGATGCCGTCAAACAACAGCTTCATATCCTCAACTGAATCAATCGCCACCCCGGCCTTGCCAACATCGCCTTCAACACGCGGGTGATCAGAATCGTAGCCACGGTGCGTCGCCAAATCGAAGGCCACGGACACGCCTTGCTGCCCTGCCGCAAGCGCCTTGCGGTAAAAGGCATTGCTGGCTTCGGCCGTGGAAAACCCCGCATATTGCCGGATGGTCCAAGGGCGGCCCGCATACATCGTGGCCCGCACCCCGCGCGTAAACGGCCCCACACCCGGCACACCGCCCATATGCGGCAGGTCTGCGACATCCGCCTCAGTATACAGCGCCTTGACGCGGATCCCCTCCAGCGTCTTCCATTCCAGCGTTTGTGGGTCGCGGCCTTTCAGCTCTTTTTGCGCCAGCGCGGCCCAAGCCTTTGTTGCATCCGTCATGGCTTTTCCTTCACTTTGGTCAAAGGGTAGCACCTTTGACGATCTTGCTTTGGTTTACGGCCAAGACACCCTATATCAAGGATAAGGAGACCGCATGAAACGACTTCAAATTCTTGTTCTGGCAGTATTTCTGCCATTTTCTGCCACCGCCCAAGAGGCTGCGCAGGGACCTACACCGTTGGTCGTGATAGAGGCGCCCGGCGTCACGATGGCCGAATTTCTTTGGCTCAAACGCCCCGTCGTGGTGTTTGCCGACAGCCCCAATGACCCATCCTTTACAACGCAGATAGAGTTTTTGGCGCAGCAGCCACAGGCCTTGGCCGACCGCGATGTGGTTGTCATCGTTGACACCAACCCCGCCGCTGCCAGCTTTTTCCGCCAAAAACTGCGGCCCCGGGGGTTTTCACTGGTGCTGATGGACAAGGACGGCAGCATTGAGATCCGCAAACCCCGGCCATGGGATGTGCGCGAAATCACCCGCGCCATCGACAAATTCCCTTTGGCCCGACAAGAACTGTTGGAACGGTTTCCATCAGGCCGGTAATCGGGGCGAAAACAGGGTAGGCAAGCCCCTGCCCCGGCAAAACCGGCGCGACATGCGCAGGGTTTGCGGGACAGGGCGACCATCCTATTCAAACTCCATGATAATCTCGTCCACCTTCAAGCTGTCGCCCGCCACAGCCTTGATCAGCAAAACCACACCCTTTTTCTCGGCCCGCAAGATATTTTCCATCTTCATCGCCTCAACCGTGGCCAAGGCTTGGCCTTCTTGGACCTCATCCCCCACGGCCACGTTGACTTTGACAATCAACCCCGGCATTGGGCAAAGCAGGTACTTCGATGTATCGGGCGCTACCTTTTCCAGCATCAAACCGGCCAGTTCGGCCTGACGCGGGGTGCGCACATGGCAGGTGAAATCCGCCCCGCGCAATCGCAGCCGGAACCCTGACGGCACCTTGCCGACCTTCATCA
>CBDTUV010000180.1:0-6156 GCA_965363575.1 uncultured Pseudorhodobacter sp.
CCTGGGATCCAAAGGGGGCAGCACTCGAACTCAGAACCGGGATCAGCAAATACTGGCCTTCGCGAAGGTCGAGGTTTGCGCCAAGCCCGTTCCATTCGGCCAAAGCTTGGACACTGACACCATAAGTCCGCGCGATGGAATAGACCGTTTCACCGCGCTGAACCCGGTGGCGGCCCGGCTGTTCCGCGGTCACAGGTGCGGTGGATCTTGCCCCGCTTCCGCCAACCCTGTCCAGCGCGCCCGAGGCGATGGCTGTAACTTCGATCGGGGACTGGGCGATGGTACCGCCCGTGATCGCGCCGCTTTGCGGGCCCGAACCGATAATTGGTGTGGCATCAACCCGGCGGGGCAAGGCCAAAACCTCGCCGTCCCGCAAAAGGTCGGTTGGCTGTAGCGCGTTGTAACGGCCCAATTCACCCGCGTCCATGCCGATCCGGCTTGCAACAGACCCAACCGTGTCACCACGCCGTGCAAGGGCGACTTGATACCCTGGATAGGCGATCACCCCACGACTGTCTGGCTGAGGCCGCGCTTGGGTGGCTTGCTGGACGGCATCGCTGGTGCTGAAAGGACCGCCTGTCATCCCTCGCAAATCCCAATCCAACGCGCCCCCTTGTTGCGTACAGGCCGATACAGCGGTCAACGCCACACCAAGCATCAAAATGCGCGGAGAGATAGTCTGGAAAATAGGGGTCATCTTGCACGGCCTCATTGGGTTCGCCCGGGTTCGCCCCGGTGCGGTTTGATTTACTGCCTTATTCGGCACCTAGACCCTCGACCAAAGGCACAAACCGTACCGGTCGAAGTTCGTCATACTCATATCCATTATCAAGGCGCGTCACCTTGATTAAACTTTGCACGGCATCCGACTGGCCTACCGGCACAACCATGATACCCCCGATTTTCAATTGCGCCAAGAGGGGGCCGGGCGGGTCTTCGGCGGCGGCGGTCACAATTATGCGGTCAAATGGCCCTTGGTCGGGCAATCCATAGCTGCCATCGGCGGCAAAGGCGGTGATATTGCTTAGGCCAAGGGCGCGAAACACCTCGGCCGCTTCGCGTACCAAACGGCGATGCCGGTCCACGGTATAGACGCGTCGGGCCAACTGGCTAAGGATCGCGGCCTGATAGCCCGAGCCTGTCCCAACCTCCAGCACCGTATCGCGGGGCTGCACATTCAACGCTTGGGTCATCAACCCCACCACCGACGGCTGGCTGATGGTTTGGCCACACGCGATCGGCAGCGGCATATCCTCATAGGTTTTATCGGCAAACAGGCCTTTGATGAAATGACCGCGATCGACGCGCTCCATCGCCGTCAAAACCCGCGCATCGGTGACACCTTTGGACCGCAGGGCAAACAAAAACCGCATCTTGCGTTCGGCAAGATCGTCTTTGTTGTCCTCGGCCCCATGGGTCATGCCAAGCGCGCCTTTAGATCGGCAAGCCTGTCATGCGCTGTCAGATCGGCGCGCATTGGAGTGACTGCAATGAAATCTTGCATATTGGCGTTCACATCGGTGCCCGGCCCACTGTCAACCTGCTGCGCACCGCCTTTGATCCACAAGAACCGGCGACCATTGGGGGCGTGATGGGGTTCAACCCCAAAATACGTACCGGGGCGCCAGCCTTGCGACACAACCTGACTGTCTTTTACATCGGCAGCCGAACAAGGCGGAAAGTTGATGTTGTAAAACAACTGATAGTCATCGTCAGTATCCCACAATCCTTTGTCCAACAGCTTGCGGATCAAACCGGCCCCGTGTGCGCGCGCGCCTTCAAACGGGTCGGCCAACACTTGTGTCCGCTCACCCAGAAATTGTGACAGCGCAATCGCGGGGATGCCTTGCAACGCGGCCTCCATTGCACCACCAATGGTCCCGGAATACAGCACGTTTTGCCCTGCGTTATTGCCACGGTTCACGCCCGAAAGCACCAGATCGGGGCGTCCACCTGCCATCACGTCATAAATCCCGGCCAGCACACAATCGGCAGGGCTACCCTCGGCGGCAAAACGGCGCGGGGCCATTTCAGCGATCATCATCGGGTGCGTATAGCTGATGCAATGCCCAACGCCCGATTGTTCAAAGGCTGGGGCCACGGTCCACACCTCACCCTTTGGCCCGGCAAGCTCGGTCGCGATCTCATGTAAAACCTCAAGCCCGGGGGCATTGATGCCGTCGTCATTGGTGATCAGAATGCGCATATCCGGCCTTTATTCGATGTTACTGCCTGATTAGACGACCCCCGCGCGCGGGTAAAGCGCTGTGACCCGATTGATGCGCAATCTGCGACGATTGCAACGCATTTGCCGCACTTTGGGTGTTGAGGAAACGCTGAGCGAAATTAGCATGATAAGGGTCAAGGTTTGGTCTTGGACTTTAGGCTATCCTATGGTCTTTGAAGAAAAGCCGCGCTGTTTTTCGGCTCAAAAGACGGATGAGGACCAGATGACTGCGCTGACCTGTTTCAAAGCTTATGATATTCGCGGCCGCCTTGGCCAAGAGTTGAATGAGGGCATCGCCCAACGTATCGCGCGCGCCTTTGCAGAGGTGATGCAGGCTGAACGGGTGGTGGTGGGTCATGATCCGCGCGCGTCATCGAAAGCCTTGGTTGAGGCGGTCAAAGCAGGGTTGGTTGAAGCCGGGGTAGAAGTGTTGGATCTTGGCCTGTGTGGCACAGAGGAAATGTACCATGCCACCGCGTATTTTGAGGCGGACGGCGGGATTGAAGTCACCGCCTCGCACAATCCGATGGATTATAACGGGCTAAAAATGGTCAAGGCGGGGTCTGCGCCGTTGGACCCGGCGACCGATATGGTCAAGATCAAAGCTTTGGCCGAAAGCGAGGTTTTTGCGCCAACCAAAGCGGGTGGTGAAGTGCGGCAAGCCAAGGCCGCGCGCGGGGCCTATGTCCGCCGCGTGCTGTCTTTTGTTGACTTGCCTGTGCTGCGCCCGATGAAAATTCTGGTCAATGCAGGCAATGGGGCGGCAGGCCCCACCTTTGATGCGCTGGCCGAGTCTTTGTCTAAAAAGCGCGCACCTTTGTCGTTTATTTGCCTGAACCATGAACCTGATGGCAGTTTTCCCAACGGTATCCCCAACCCGTTGCTGCCCGAGAATCAACCGATGACCGCGAATGCGGTGCTTGCTGCCGAGGCCGATATGGGCATCGCATGGGATGGCGATTTTGACCGCTGTTTCTTGTTTGACCATCTGGGCCGGTTTATTCCCGGCGAATATGTCGTGGGGCTGCTGGCCGAGGTGTTTTTGGCCAAGGAAAAGGGCGCAACCATCGTCCATGACCCCCGCATCATCTGGAACACCCAAGAGATCGTGACCCGGCTGGGCGGCACGCCTGTGATGGCCCGCACGGGCCACGCCTATCTGAAACAGGCGCTGCGCGACACAGGGGCTGTTTATGGGGGCGAGATGTCGGCGCATCATTATTTCCGTGATTTTGCGTGTTGTGACAGCGGAATGATCCCTTGGCTGCTGATCGTAGAGTTGATGTCGCGGCGCGGGGTTACGCTGGCGGATCTGGTGTCGCAGCGGATGGCGGCCTTTCCATCGTCGGGTGAGATTAACTTTGTCGTGGCCGATGCGGGGCGGGCAGTGGCGCGGGTGCGTGCGGCGATGGAACCCGATGCGGTTGCGGTGGATGAAACAGACGGATTGTCCTTGGATATGGGCAGCTGGCGGTTCAGCCTGCGGTCGTCGAACACCGAACCCTTGCTGCGTCTGAACGTGGAATCGCGCGGTGATGCAGGGCAGGTGGCGCAAGCCGTCGAAACCCTGAGCGCGCTGATAGAATCCTGACCCTTGGCCAAGCCAGACCTCCAGATGTCGCTTTTGCGATGGGTTTTTGGGTGCCAAGCGTTAGCCTTACCTAAATTTCCGGAGGTGTCATGTCCAACGATCCGCTTTTGCAGCCCTATCAGCTGAAACATTTGACCCTGCGCAACAGGATCATGATCACCAGCCATGAACCCGCCTATCCCGAGGATGGGATGCCCAAGGACCGTTACCGCGCCTATCATGTCGAACGCGCCAAGGCCGGCGTGGCGCTGACTATGACGGCAGGGTCTGCATCCGTGTCGCGCGACAGCCCGCCGGTGTTCAACAACATCCTTGTGTGGAAGGATGAGGTGGTCGGCTGGATGAAGCAGTTGACCGACGAATGCCACGATCACGGTGCCGCCGTGATGATCCAACTGTCACATCTGGGCCGCCGCACGCGCTGGGATAAGGGCGATTGGTTGCCATCCGTGTCCACCAGCCACGCCCGTGAACCGGCCCACCGCGCCTATCCCAAAAAGGTCGAAGATTGGGATATTTCCCGCATTATCAAAGACTACGCCGACGGTGCTGAACGTATGCATGCTGCGGGTTTGGACGGAGTCGAGCTGGAATGTTACGGCCATTTGATGGACCAGTTCATGTCGCCCTTCACCAATACGCTGGACGGCCCATACGGCGGGTCGTTGCAAAACCGCGCCCGCTTTGCGCTGGATGTGGTGGCCGCGATCCGTGAACGGGTCGGTGATCGGTTCCTGATCGGCCTGCGCTATACGGCGGATGAGGTGGCCAAGGGCGGGATTGACGCCGATGAAGGCGTGGCAATTGGCAAGCTGTTCCGCGATTCGGGGCAGGTGGATTTTCTGAACGTCATTCGCGGCCAAATCCATACCGACCCCGCGATGACCGATGTGATCCCGATCATGGGCATGAAATCCGCCCCGCATCTTGATTTTGCAGGCCGTATCCGGGCCGAGGTGGGGCTGCCCACCTTCCACGCCAGCCGCATCCCCGATGTTGCCACCGCCCGCCATGCCGTGGCTGCGGGCAAGCTGGATATGGTCGGCATGACCCGCGCGCATATGACCGACCCCCATCTGGTCCGCAAAATCATTGAGGGGCGCGAGGATGATATCCGCCCTTGCGTTGGTGCCAACTATTGCCTCGACCGCATCTATCAAGGTGGCCACGCCTATTGCATCCATAACCCGTCCACGGGTCGTGAAGTTGAGCAACCACATGAGATTGCCCCCGCAGCGACCCGCAAAAAAGTCCTGATCATCGGTGCAGGGCCAGCGGGGCTAGAGGCCGCACGGGTTGCAGCCCTTCGCGGGCATGAAGTGGTGGTGCATGAGGCCGCACCCAACGCCGGCGGTCAGATTCGCCTGACCGCCCAAACCCAGCGGCGGCGTGAGATGATCGGCATCATCGACTGGCGCCTTGCGCAATGTGAAAAACTGGGAGTAATCATACATTACAACAGCTTTGCAGACGAAGCTACAGCAACGGATGAAGCGCCGGACGCGGTTATAATCGCCACCGGTGGCCTGCCCGAAACCGCAATCCTTGACAGCGGCAATGACCTCGTCACCTCAACTTGGGATATTTTGTCAGGCGACACGCGCCCCGGTTCCAACGTGCTGATCTATGACGAGGCAGGCGACCCCGCAGGGCTGCAAGCCGCTGATAAGGTGGTGGCCGCCGGTGGCCGTGTCGAAATTATGACCCGTGACCGCAGCTTTGCGCCCGAAGTCATGGCGATGAATCTTGTTCCTTATATGCGCACTCTGCAACGTGCGGATGCCACCTTTACCGTTACATGGCGCGTGCTGTCGGTGCGGCGCGATGGCAACGTGTTGGTGGCGGTCTGCGGGTCCGATTACGGCGATATGACCGTGGAACGCCGCGTCGATCAGGTCATTGTCAACAACGCCACGGTGCCGCTGGATGACCTCTATTTCGCGCTGAAACCGCAGTCAAAAAACCTTGGGCAAGTCGATTATGAGGCATTCATCGCCAGTACGCCACAAGCCGTTGACCCCAACCCCAAGGGTGCA
This sequence comes from uncultured Pseudorhodobacter sp., assembly GCA_965363575.1. Taxonomy (GTDB): domain Bacteria; phylum Pseudomonadota; class Alphaproteobacteria; order Rhodobacterales; family Rhodobacteraceae; genus Pseudorhodobacter. Next base: position 5,855 of record CBDTUV010000180.1, read on the forward strand.
TTTCACCTCTACCGCATTGGCGACGCCGTAAGTTCCCGCAACACCCATGCCGCGATTTATGACGCGCTGCGGTTGATGCGCACGATTTAGGGGCTGTCCAGTCTTGGCGGGCGGGCAGGGCGATGCTAAAAGGGCGCCCAACGGAATGGGGGCTGCATGATGACCGAAATGCTTGATCAAGAACGCAAAACCGCCGCTGCATGGTTCAAAACCCTGCGCGACGATATTGTTGCAAGCTTTGAAGCCTTGGAAGATCGCCAGACCGTTGGCCCAACCGCCCATCTGCCCGCAGGCCGGTTTGA
>CBDTUV010000181.1:0-6125 GCA_965363575.1 uncultured Pseudorhodobacter sp.
GTGGAAATGCCGATCACTACATCGGCCTCTGTCTTGGCCCCTTCCATCATCAGGGTGGGGATCAGGTCCGTGGTGCGGTATTGCAGATCGCAGCCGCAAACCGCCTCAAACGCGGTTTCAATCGCAGGCCCCGGCCCCCATTCCGACGCGAACGAGGTAGAGGCATAGACGGTAAGCACCGGCGTGTCGGCCAGCGCGGGGGTCGCAAGCAGGGGTAAAAGCATAAGTCGTTTCAGCATGGGTTCTCTCCAAAAACGACGGCAAAAAGTCGGGATGGATTAGACCATGCACCTTCCCTCCGCCGGTCCTAACCGGTTCAGGTTCAACGGGTCTTTGGCTTTTGCCAGATCTCAGCCCTACGCAAGGGCACCCCGAGGTAACACCTAACCTAGTGGCAATTTCAGCAAGGGCAAGGGGTTATCGGTCAGCGGTGATCCGGTAGGTGGAGGACACAAGCCCCGACGGAAAGCTGCGGCTGCCGAGCAGCGTTAACGGCACATCCGTGGCACCTGCGCCAAACAACGGACGCCCTGCCCCCAAAAGCACGGGAACACGGGTGATGGTCATCTGGTCCAAAAGCCCCGCGTTGAGAAAGGACTGGATCACCTGACCGCCATCCACATAGGCCTTTTGCCAGCCTTCCTCGGCCAAGGCGGCGACCAGCTCGGTCGGGTTCATATCGGTGATGGCAACATGATCGGCCAGACTTTCGGGAATATCCTCAACCGTCAGGCTTTGGCTCAGCACGATCACGGGCAGATTATAGGGCCAATGGCCAAAGCCCAACACGGTTTCATAGGTGCCGCGCCCCATGATGATGCCATCTTTATCCGCGATAAACGCGTCATACCCATGGTCTTCATCGGCAGCGTTGAACGGGTCCAACCAGTCAAGACTGCCATCGCTGCGGGCGATAAACCCGTCCAAACTGGCGGCGATAAAGGCGTGACAGGTCAGCGGCATAAGGGCGGGCCTTTTGGTCTGGGGGAAAGGTGGATATGAAAAAGCCCCACCGTTTCAGATGGGGCTTTTCCGTAGACGTTAAATCAGATCAAGCGTGCTTTTTCTTGGGGCCTTTTACGGCAGACCAAATCCGCTTGTTCGTCAGATACAGCAACACCGACAGGATCGTCAGAAAAATCACAGCAGTAAAGCCTGCCTGCTTGCGGGCCATCATCTTTGGCTCGGCAGCCCACATCAGGAAGGCAGAAACGTCTTCAGCCATGTTATGCACAGTGGCTTCGTGGCCATCGGCATATTCCACCTGATCATCGAACAGCGGAGGCGGCATAGAGATCCAAGAGCCGGGGATGGTCGACAGACCATGCTCGTCCTTGCAGGTGTCTGGTACACCACCGGCAGCGAATGCGGTGTTGTAATAGAACCCATCAATGCCATCCGGCGCGCATTCCGGGTTGTCCTCGTAATGGCTGATCACGGAATAGATATACTCCGGCCCGCCAATACCCTTGAAGAACTGGTTGATCCCCAAGCCATACGGCCCATGAAAACCAGCCCGTGCCTTTGCCATCAAGCTAAGGTCAGGCGCAGTTTCCATCCCGGAATGCGGGAAATGGTCGGTTGGCTTGCCGGGGCGCGTATCGTCCAACTCGGGGTCAAAGACATCGAACTGGGCGGCATAGGCGCGAACCTGATCTTCCGGCAAATGCGGCCCACCCGCATCCGACAGACTGCGGATGGGGACAAACTTCATACCGTGGCAGGCAGAACAAACCTCGGTATACACCTGAAGGCCGCGCTGAAGCTGGTGCTCATCGAATTTGCCAAACGGCCCTTCAAAGCTGAACGCCACATCTTCAATATGGCCAGCGGCCCCTGCTGCCATTGCTGCCCCTGTCCCCAGAACGAGGGCAGAAACAGCGCTGATTGCTATTTTGCGAAACATAATCATCAGTTCCTTTATCCTCACTCGGCCGGATTCGGATCGGCGTAGTGCGATTTGAAGTCTTCCTCAATCGTCGCGGGCGGCGCCAGCGGCTTTTCGATCACGCCAAGCAGCGGCAAGATCACGAGGAAATAGGCGAACCAGTAGGCAGACGCGATCAGCGAGATCCAGTCATACGGGAACTCGGCAGGTTGCGCGCCAACCCACATCAGCACCACAAAGTCGATGCAGAGCAGGATGAACCAAGCCTTGAACATCGGGCGATAGCGGCCCGACCGTACCGACGACGTGTCCAACCATGGCACAACTGCCATAACGGCAATCGAACCAAACATCGCGATCACACCAAAGAACTTGGCGTCAACGATGCCGAAGGTCACAAAGCTGGTCAGCTGCACAACCCAAACATCGGCGGTAAACGCACGCAGAATGGCGTAGAACGGCAGGAAGTACCATTCCGGCACAATATGTGCAGGGGTCGAAAGCGGGTTTGCCTCGATATAGTTATCGGGGTGGCCAAGGAAGTTTGGCATAAAGCCAACAACCGCAAAGAACACAACCATGATCACGGCCAGCGCGAACAGGTCTTTCATCACGAAATATGGCCAGAAGGGCAATGTGTCTTTCTCGGCTTCGGCCTTCGAGGTGCGGCGCACTTCAACACCGGTCGGGTTGTTGTTGCCGGTCGAATGGAAGGCCCAAATGTGGATCGCCACAAGTGCTGCGATCACGAACGGCAACAGATAGTGCAAGCTGAAGAACCGGTTCAGCGTGGCGTTATCAACGGCAGGGCCGCCCAACAACCAAGTCTGAATTGAGTCGCCAATGCCCGGAATAGCGCCGAACAGGCCGGTAATAACCGTTGCACCCCAAAAGGACATTTGCCCCCAAGGCAGAACGTAGCCCATAAACGCCGTGCCCATCATGCACAGGTAAATCAGCATACCAATGATCCACGTCACTTCACGCGGGGCTTTGTAAGACCCGTAATAAAGACCACGGAAAATGTGCAGATACACTGCGATAAAGAACAGCGACCCGCCGTTTGCGTGCAAATAGCGCAGCATATAACCGCCATTCACATCGCGCGTGATATGTTCAACACTGGCAAAGGCCATTGAAACATGCGGCGTGTAATGCATTGCCAAAACAATGCCGGTGGCGATTTGCATGACCAAACAGAAGGTCAAAACGATACCCCAGATCCACATCCAGTTCAGGTTCTTGGGTGTGGGGATCATCAATGTGTCATACAGCAGCCCAACAATCGGCAGGCGCTTGTGAAGCCATTTTTCGGCGCCCGTATTGGGCTCGTAATGGTCGTGCGGAATTCCGGCCATGATATTTCCTTACCCGAGCTTGATGGTGGTTTCGTCGGTGAATTCCGCAACGGGAATCCACAGGTTTTCTGGGGCGGGGCCTTTGCGGATACGGCCCGCCGTATCGTAGTGCGACCCGTGGCAAGGACAGAACCAGCCACCAAAATCACCCGCGCCATCGCCAATCGGCACACAGCCCAAATGGGTGCAAACGCCAACCATCACAAGCCACTCACCAGCCTCATCCAGCGTGCGGTTCACGTCCGACGCATCGCTGGAGGGTTTGTTCGGATTTTCCGAGCCTTTGTCGATTAACACATCAAGCTCCACCGCGCGGCCTGCATCAATCTCATTTTGGGTGCGGCGGCGAATGAACACCGGCTTGCCCAAATATTTCACTGTCAGCTGCGTGCCAACCTCAACCGATGAAACATCGACAAAGATCGACGACATCGCCTGCACATCTGCCGATGGATTCATCTGATTGACGAGCGGCCAAACGGCAGCCCCCGTGGCAATGGCGCCAGCGCCTGCCGTGGCATAATACAGGAAATCCCTGCGGTTGCCTGCGTGATCGTCTGCGTGGGACACGAGAATTCTCCCTTCCGAAGGCTGCAGTATGCGGCCTATGTCATGACCGGGCCACGAAACCTGCGCAGCCGTATAGGTTGGGTATTTAGCGGTGGAAACCGCCCACGTCCAGCGGACAAAGCGGCGCAGGTGGTGCGCAGGAGGCCGAAATGCAACATCTGACACCAAGATTTCTGTAAAAATGTGGGCGAGATGCTAGATTTCATACAGAATCAAGACCCAAACAGTCGCAAAAACAGTGTTCCGGCCAGTGCTGCAAAAAACACACCCGATACAAGATAAATGATCCAACCCGCCCTCAAATAGAATCGCACCGCAGGTCCGGTTGAAAATACCGTGGCATAGGTGCTATGGAAAAACAGCCCGATCAGCGCCGATCCCGCCGCAAGCAGCGCGATATCAGCTGCACCGGCCCGTGCCACAGGGAACAGCGTGGCAATTGACAACCATGTGGTCAGAACCTTGGGATTCGTGGCGCTGATCATCACAGCCCGCACCAATGCGCGCCCAAAACTCAACGTTGCAGCGGCCTGCGGCAAGCCTTTTCGCGCGCCTCGAAATCCGTGCCAGGCTTGTGCCAAGGCCCGCAGCGCCAACCAACCCAACAGCCCCGCCGCAACAACGGTCATCACCCCCGCAGCACCGGGAAAGGCCGCGAACAAGGTCGCAAACCCAAGGCTTGAGGCAAGGCACCAAAGCGCCACACCAATTGCTACGCCCATGGCGGCGCCCAACCCGGCGCGCCGCCCCGCCGACATGGCGGTGGCAATCGTGTTCACAACATTCGGCCCCGGCGTTGTGGTGTTCAACGCAACGATCGACCAGACCAGAACAAAATTAGACAAAGGCAGCATTTGCCCCAACTCAGGCCGGCGGAACCGAGGTTTTCATACTGTCACGCGCCGCAAACGCCGCCTCCCAAGCCGCAAGTAAAGGCCGCCCCTTGCGCCAATCGCGGGCCGCATGGCGAAAATCAACATAGCCCAGCGCACAACCTACCGCGATTTGGCCAATATCCAACGGGCCTTGCAAATGGCTCATCCAGCGGCTTTCCAGCGCGTCCAAGGCGCGTTCCACCTTGGCCCATTGCCCTTCGACCCACGGCTCAAACCGCTTGTCTTCGGGCCGCACCCGCGTCTCATAGACCATCAAAATCGCGGCGTCCAAAATGCCGTCCGCTGTGGCCTCTAATGTTAGGCTTTCCCACAAACGCGGGCCTTTTGGGTAGAACCCGGCTGCGAAATGATCATCCAAATACCGCGTGATCACCCGGCTGTCATAAAGGGCTGGGCCCCCCTCACGCTCCAACGCAGGGATCTTGCCCAAGGGGTTTTGCGCCAATGGCGCGGTGCCCGTGTCAATCGGCGTGCCACTGGCCAAAACCAATTCAACCGCCGCCGATTTTCCGGCCTCGGCGAGTAAAACAACGATTTTGCGGGCATAGGGCGAGGTTGGCGAATAGAAAAGACGCATGACATATCCTTTGAGGTCTGGCGCGGGCTTGCCGCTTCATCTTTGCAAAAATACTCATCTGAACCAAGGCAAAAAGCGCGGTGCTTGCGCCATCGTCGCCAATCGCCCAGAAAGGGGCAAGCCCGTGAAAGGATGTTTATTGTGACCGATACAACTGCGCTGAACCTGCCCCCCGCCGACCCGCTGGATGCCGACATCGCGGCCTATTTCGCGAAATGCAGCGAAAAGCTGGGGCTGGTCCCGAATGTGCTGCAAGCCTATAGCTTTGATCAGGCCAAACTGCGCGCGTTTATGGACATGTATAACGACCTGATGCTGGCCCCTTCGGGCCTGTCCAAGATGGAGCGTGAGATGATCGCGGTTGCCGTTTCTGCCGAGAATCGCTGCGTTTATTGCCTGACCGCACATGGCGCGGCCTTGCGGCAACTGTCAGGCGATCCGGCATTGGCCGAGGTGGTGGCGCAAAACTGGCGGGCCGCCCCGTTGGAGCCGCGGCAAAAGGCGATGCTGGAATTTGCCGTCAAACTGACCAACTTCCCCAAAGATGTGGTCGAGGATGACCGCGACGCCCTGCGCGCCGCGGGCTTTAGCGATCACGATATCTGGGACATCGCGGCGGTGACATCGTTTTACAATATGTCAAACCGCCTTGCCGCAGCGACCGAAATGCAACCCAACCCCGAATATCACGGCATGGCACGGTAAACATGGGTTGGGTGGGTTTAAACCCACCCCGAACCCTTAAAGCGTTTTGCGTTTTAGCTGAGCCATCAGATTAATTGCAAACCGCTTAGGCTGCCAGATACATCGAATGCGCCCGGCGGAACGACAGCAGC
>CBDTUV010000182.1:0-6116 GCA_965363575.1 uncultured Pseudorhodobacter sp.
ACAGTATGCTGGGCGTGCCGGGCTTGATGGATGTCTACCGTTCAGGCGGTGTGGCAATTTGTTCGGCCCCCGGTGCAGGCGTGGCCGATGACAAGGCAGTCTATACCTTTGTGCCCGAAATGATCCGCTTTTATCTGGGTGAAGAACCGATTTTGAACAACGTCCCCACTTGGCAATGCGCCATGCCAGATGACCTGAAATACGTGCTGGAAAACCTTGGCGAATTGGTGGTCAAAGAGGTGCATGGATCGGGCGGTTACGGTATGCTGGTTGGCCCAAAAAGCACCAAGGACGAGATTGAGGCGTTTGCCCTGCGCATCAAGGCCCGACCCAACAATTATATTGCACAGCCCACGCTGGCGCTGTCCACCACGCCGACCTTTGTTGACCAAGGGATAGCCCCCCGTCATGTCGATTTGCGCCCCTATTGTCTGGTTGGCGAACGGGTCGAACTGGTGCCGGGCGGCCTGACGCGCGTGGCTTTGACCGAAGGGTCGCTGGTCGTGAACTCAAGCCAAGGTGGCGGGGTCAAAGACACTTGGGTATTGGCGGGGTAATGACATGCTAAGTAGAACCGCTGACAACCTTTATTGGATAGCGCGTTACATGGAACGCGCCGAAACCGCCGCTCGGCTGTTGCAGGTGGGCGCGCGCAATTCGCTTATCCCTTCTTCTGGTGGGCATCGCAGCGAATGGGACAGCTTGCTGCGCGCCATAGGCACCGCCAAAGCGTTCACGGAAAAATACGGCGACCCGGTGCAGCGCAATATCGAAAGCCATTTGTTTTTCGACCGCGACAACCCGTCCTCGGTCGCAAGCTGCATCACGGCGGCGCGCGAAAACGCCCGGATTGTGCGCACGGCCCTGACCTCTCAGGTCTGGGACGCGATCAATGGCGCGTTTGACGAATTGCGCCAGATGGAACGGCAGCCCCGGTCGGAACTTGACCTAAGTCGCTTGACCGAATGGACCATGCGCCAAACCGCCATCATGCGCGGGTCAATTGAGGCGACGCAGCTGCGCGGTGATGGCTATCACTTTCTAAACCTTGGCTATTATCTGGAACGCGCCGACAGCACGGCCCGCCTGCTGGATGTGAAATACTATGTCCTCTTGCCGCGTGTCGATTTTGTCGGCTCCGGTCTGGATAACTATCAATGGACCACGCTCTTGCGCGCCATGTCCTCGCACCGCGCCTTTCACTGGGCGTATGGCGGCGATGTCACGGCGATGAAAATCGGCCATTTTCTGATTTTGAACCCGCAATGCCCCCGGTCCTTGATCACCTGCGCCGATGGCATGGTCGCGCATTTTGACAAGCTGGACCAAGGCGCACACCGCAAAACCTCGGCCCGCACGCAGGCCCGGTCTTTGCTGGCCGAATTGGCCGAAACCAAGGTCGAGGAGATCTTTGAAGAAGGGCTGCACGAGTTTTTGTCGCGCTTTATTCAGCAAACCGGCAAACTGGCCGTTGAAATCCATGAAAGCTATCTAAGCGGGGATATACGCTGATGCTGCTGACCGTTGATCACGTCACCCTGTACCGCTACAGCCAACCCGTGCGCGGCGTTGTGCAAAGCCACCGCCTGACGCCATCGGAATTTGACGGCCAACGCGCCCGCAGCTGGCAAGTGACTGTCAGCGATGGGCTGATGGGTGGTCAATTTCGCGATGGGGCGGGCGATTGGGTGCAGGCTTGGTCTGTCCAAGGGCCAGTATCCGAAATCGCCGTTTCGGTGCGCGGCACGGTGGAAACCACTGATCTTGCAGGGATTTTGCGGGGCCACAAAGAACGCACCCCCCCGCAATGCTACCTCGCAACCACCCCGGTGACATTGGCCGATCTGGCCTTGTCTGACCTGTCCGACGGTGCCGATGCATTGGGCGGCGGGCTGGACGGCGCGCACCGATTGGCCACGCTGGTGTCTGACAGCATCACCTATACCCCCGGCAGCACCCAAGCCGCGACCACCGCGGCCGAGGCGCTGGCCCAAGGCAAAGGCGTTTGCCAAGATCAGGCCCATGCCCTGCTGTCCATAGCACGGCGCGCTGGTATCCCTGCGCGCTACGTTTCGGGCTATCTGCATTCGTCTGAGGATGGAACGCTGCACGAGGCGGCGCACGCCTGGGCCGAGCTGTGGTTGGAAGGTCTGGGCTGGGTCGGCTTTGACCCCGCAAACCGCTGCTGCCCTGATGACCGCTATATCCGCCTAGGCTCGGGCCTTGATGCGCTGGATGCCGCCCCGATCAAAGGCATTGCGCGCGGGCCGGGGGCCGAGTCGATGGATGTTCGGCTTGCAGTTCAGCACAACGAGCAGTAGCAGTTGCGGCAAGCAGACCCCTACTTCATGCGCGGAGCATCCTATGACCTATTGTGTTGGCCTTTTGCTGGAGGCAGGCATTGTGCTTTTGTCCGATACCCGCACCAATGCGGGGCTGGACAACATTTCAACCTATCGCAAGATGTTCGTGTTTGAAGAGCCGGGGGAACGGGTGATCACCCTTTTGACCGCAGGCAGCCTGTCGGTGACGCAAACCACCTTGGCCCGCCTGCGCGAAATTGTCGATGACCCTGATTCTACAGAAGAAACCTCAATCATGAAAGCGCCCACCATGCTGAAGGTGGCCGATATCGTCGGGTCCAAAATGGCCGAGGTGCGCAGCGGCATTGACCAAAAGATCAGCATGTCCCAAGGTACTTCTGCTGCGATGATCGTGGCTGGCCAACGCAAGGGCGGCGAAATGCGGATGTTCCTGATCTATCCCGAAGGCAATTACATCGAGGCGACCGAAGACACGCCGTTCTTGCAAATCGGCGAGCATAAATACGGCAAACCGATTCTTGACCGCGTTGTCACCACCAAAACCAGCCTGAAAGACGCGCAAAAGGCCGTGCTGTTGTCGATGGATTCGACCCTGCGCTCCAACCTGTCTGTGGGCATGCCGCTGGATTTGGCGATCATCGAACGCGATGCCTGCCAAGTCACCCAGCGCCGCCGGATTGAGGCGGGGGATGAGGCGTTTCGCGAAATGTCTGATGCGTGGTCGAACGCCTTGCGCGACGGCTTTTCGCAAATCAGCCTCTGATGACCCGCCGGGTACTGGTCACTGAACCGGTTCATGACGACGCGCTGGCCTTGCTGCGCGGCCATGAGTTTGAGGTGATTGGCCCACCCGCCACCCCAAACGCCCCGCTAGAACCCGCCGATGCCCTGCTGGTCCGCACCCGCAAACTTTCCGCCCAAGAGGTTGCGCAATTTGCGCTGATTTCCAAACACGGTGTGGGGGTGGATAACATCCCGATGGCGGCGGCGGCGGCCGCTGGCGTGGCCGTGATGAACACCCCCGGTGCCAATGCGGGCGCTGTGGCCGAACAGGCGGTCATGCTGATGCTCGCCTTGGCCCGCAACCTTGACGGCCAGCGCAGCACCATCCCCGGCCAACCCGCCCCCCGCGTGCATGGGCTGGAAGGGCGGCGTTTGCTGATCGTGGGCTTTGGTGCGTCGGGCAAACGTGTCGCGGTTTTGGCCAAAGCCTTTGGCATGGCGGTCACGATCTACTCTCGCGATCTGAAAGAGGCGCGAAATCTGGGCTATCCGGTCGCCCCCGATCTGACCCGTGCCTTGACCCACGCCGATGTGATCAGCCTGCATTGCCCGCTAACCGATCAGACCGCCAACCTGATTGATGCTGCCGCCTTGGCGCGCCTGCCGCAGGGCGCGTTGGTGATCAACTGCGCACGGGGCGGGTTGATTGACGAAGCGGCCTTGATCGCCGCTTTGACCAGCGGCCATTTGGGCGGTGCTGGCCTTGATGTGACCGTGGTGGAACCTTTGCCGCTGGATGATCCATTGCGCACAGCCCCCCGCGTGATTTTAACGCCCCATGCGGCGACGTTGTCGGATGGGGCCTTTCGGCGAATGGGGCTGATGGCCGCGCAAAACATCGTGGATTTCTTTGCAGGTAAACCTGCGCCCGACTTCACGCTGTTGCCCAAAGACTAAAGCGCGGCAAATCAGGCCTTTACGGCCCATAGCTTACGGATTTTGCGCAAACAACGCCGCAGCCATGTCATAAAACCGAGTGCGCGTGGCGGGGATTTCCATCATAATCTCATGCTCGGCCCGCGGCACAATGTCCAACTTACCCTTGGGCCAATGTGCCGTCCGCGCATGGATCGGGGCAGGGTCGACCACCTTTTCCTCGGCCCCCAAAACGCACAGGCACGGCACATCGGGCGCGGGCAGGCGGGCCAATGCGGTGCATTCATGCATCGCGGCTTCGACCCAATGCAGGCTGGGGCCACCCAGCGCAAGGTCGGGCTGTTCTGCCAATTGGTGCTTCATCCACGCATAGGTTTCTGGGTCGCGGGTCAGCACATTGCCCATAAAGGGAAACGTCGCGACATAGCTGTCGCCTGTGGTGCCGGGCGCATAGCGTTGCCCTTGGCCAAAGGCCCGCGCTGTGCGCGACAAGGCGCGCGCCACCGGGGCCAGTCCCGGCGCCATCCGAATTCCCCACATCGGTGCCGAAAACACGGCCGCTTTCACATCCAACCCAAGGGTCAGCGCCCGCAGGCCAATGCAGCCGCCCATCGAATGTGTCACCAGATAGAACGGGCCGGGCAAACCAAGCTCATGTACTTTATCAAGAACGGCCTTCAAGTCTTTTTGATAGCACGAAAAATCGTCAACATGACCAACCATGCGGTCAGGGCTGGGCCGGGTTGATAACCCTTGGCCGCGCCAGTCAATCACCACAGATCCATAGCCGCGCGTGGCAAATTCAGCCACGGCGCGACCATATTTTTCGATATATTCCGTGCGCCCCGGAAACAGCAATATCGTTCCCTTTGTCCCTTTTGGCCAAGCCGCCATGCGCAACCGCATCCCGTCGCTGGTCGTGACCCAATAGGCGCGGCCCCCGTCAGGGCCTTGCGCCAGATCGTTATACAGGGGCGCGTCGGTCATTAGCCCAGTGCCGATGCAAGCTTCATCGCCATGCCCATCGACCCGTCAACCGACAGCTTGCCAGTCATAAATGCGGCCGTCGGGTTCATCTCACCGTCCAGAATCGCTTGAAACACATCGGCATCCGCCGTCAGGGTCACATCCGCGTCATCATCGCCCGCGCGCACGCCATTGGCGTCGATCATGATGGAACCTTCACCCTTCAGCACAAATTTCGCAACGCCGTCAAAGGTTTGCACCTTTTCAGTCAGCACAGCTACCGCAGTATCAATCACATCACTCATCGTAAATTCCTTCCTTGATCTCTCAAAATTGCGCGGGGGCATATGGCTTTTCCCGCCGCACACGCTACACTTTTGTTTATGAAACCACGCGCATCATTAAACAATCATATCGTTGCGGCACTTTTCCCGATTTTTGTGGGGTTTACTGCCGTGCCTGCCTTTGCGGCGGGTCTGGATGAGATATTTGAAAAGCTGCAAACCGCTGAACCACGTGAGGCGCAGCGCTTGGAACGCCAGATTTGGCGGGAATGGTCCAAATCCGGCTCTGCCGCGATGGATTTGTTGCTGCAACGCGGCCGTGACGCGATGGAGGCCGGCGAAACCGAGGCTGCGATTGAACATTTTACCGCCCTCATCGACCACGCCCCCGATTTCGCCGAAGGCTGGAACGCGCGCGCCACGGCCTTTTATCAGGCTGGCCAGTTTGGCCCGTCGGTCAGCGATATCCAGCATGTTCTTGCCCTAAACCCGCGCCATTTCGGGGCCTTGTCCGGTTTTGCCCGCATTTTGGAAGATACCGATCAACCCGACCGCGCCTTGCAAATTTACCTCGCCGCCCTTGCTATACATCCCACATTTGACGGGGTAAGGGAGGCCGTCGAGCGGCTGCAAACCAAGGCCGCCGGCCAAGAAATGTAATCGCGGCCAAAGAATGTAATTACGGGCAGACACAAGCAATGCGCAGCACCGCGCGGGTGACGGCGGTTCTGGGACCGACGAACACCGGCAAAACCCATTACGCGATTGAACGGATGCTGACCCACCGCACGGGGGTTATCGGCCTGCCGCTGCGTCTGCTGGCGCGAGAGGTGTATGACCGCATCGTGGCCCAACGCGGCCCCGGTGTCGTGGCGCTGGTGAC
>CBDTUV010000183.1:0-6113 GCA_965363575.1 uncultured Pseudorhodobacter sp.
CGCGCGCAGGGTTTCCTCAATATGGTGGAAGCTGCCGCGCTGGGTGTAGTTGTTGAAGCCGTCAGTGCCGCCGCCGATGACCATTTCGCCTTTGTCCGATTGCGACATATAGCCGTGCACGGTGTTGGCCATGACGACGACATCCATGCAAGGTTTGATCGGTTCAGACACCAGCGCTTGCAGGGCCACTGCCTCTATCGGCAAACGGAACCCTGCCATATCAGCGACTTGGCCCGAATGGCCTGCGACGACGATGCCGAGTTTCTTGGTGCCGATATAGCCTTTGGTGGTATCGACGCCAACGACTTTACCGCCTTCGGATCGGACGCCTTTGACTTCGCATTGCTGGATAATGTCCATGCCCATATCGGAACAGGCGCGGGCATAGCCCCATGCCACGGCATCATGGCGCGCGGTGCCGCCGCGGGGTTGCCAGAGGCCGCCCAGAACCGGGTAGCGCGGGCCGTCGATATTGATGATTGGCAACAGTTCTTTGACGCGTGCCGCGTTGATATACTGGGTTTCCACGCCTTGCAGCGCATTGGCATGGGCGGTGCGCAGATAGCCGCGCACCTCATGATGGGTTTGGGCCAGCATGATCACGCCGCGCGGGGAAAACATGACGTTGTAGTTCAGGTCTTGGCTCATCGTCTCATAGAGCGAGCGCGCTTTTTCATAGATCGCGGCGGAGGGGTCTTGGAGGTAGTTTGAGCGGATGATCGTTGTGTTGCGACCGGTGTTGCCGCCGCCGAGCCAGCCTTTTTCGATCACCGCGACATTGGTGATGCCGTGGTTCTTACCGAGATAATAGGCGGTCGCAAGGCCGTGACCGCCTGCCCCGATGATGATCGCATCATAGGACGCTTTGGGTGTGGGCGAGGCCCAGGCGCGGTCCCAGCCAGAGTGATAGCGAAGTGCCTCACGGGCAATGGCAAAAACTGAATAGCGTCTCATGCGCGGCACTCCGTTGGGGCGGGTTTGGCTTGGGGCGGTTTGTGTAGCTGACTTTTGATACGGCTATCTTTTGATACGGGCCACAGATATATCCGCAACCACCAGCGGCACAATGGGGATATTTGCGACATTGGTCCAATTGCCGCGCCAATTCCCCCTCCTCTCCCCCTCCTCTCCCCCTCCTCTCCCCCTGCGGCCAGACGTCTCAAACCATTTGGCGTTTAAGGCTTTTGCCTTGGACCAAGAGGCATTACATGGAGGCAATGGAAAATTATGACGGGTTGCACGCGATGGATATGATGTTTTGGGCCGCGACGGGGATTATCACGCTGGTGGTGGCTGTGATTTTGTTGCGGGCCATTCGCAGTACGGCGGCGAACGAGTTGCAACCCGTGGCTTTTGACCAGCGCGTCTACCGCGACCAACTGGCCGAGATTGAGCGGGATCAGGCGCGCGGCGTAATTGCGGGCGATGAGGCCAAGCGTTTGCGGTCAGAAGTGGCGCGGCGCTTGCTTGCCACCGACCGGGTTGAGGTGGGGGCAGATGTGATGCGCACCGGGCCAAATTCCGTGCTGGTGCTGGGGGCGATGGCCTTGTTGCTGGCGGCAGGCTTTGGCGGTTATGCCTATTTGGGGCAACCGGGCTATGGCGATCTGCCCTTGCAAACCCGGATTTCCTTGGCCGAAGAACGCCGCGCCGACCGCCCGAACCAAGCAGCGCTTGAGGATGCCTTGCCACCACGCCCGCAGCTGGAAGCCGCTGACCCCGCTTTTTCGGATTTGGTTGCAAAGCTGCGCACCGCTGTGGCCAGCCGCCCCGACGATCTGCAAGGCCAACAGCTTTTGGCGCGCAACGAAGCGAATTTGGGCAACCTGACCGCCGCCTATCAGGCACAAGCACGGGTGGTCGCCTTGAAAGGCGCGGACGCCACGAACGCCGATGTTTTGACCCAAGCGACCTTGATGGTGCAAGCCGCCGATGGCCAAGTGTCACCCGAGGCCGAGGCCTTGCTGCAACGGGTTTTGGCCCGCGACCCCGGCAATGACACGGCGCTGTTTTTCACCGGGATCGTGAATATGCAGGTTGGGCGCTATGACATGGCCTTTGGCTATTGGAACCGCTTTTTGCAAGAATCCCCTGCCGACAGCCCTTGGCGCCCCGAAGTGTTGGCGCGGATGGTGGCCTTGGCCGATGTGGCGGGTGTGAAATATAACGAGCCTGCCGACGTAGCCGTAGCCGCAGGCCTGCCCGGCCCTGATGCCGCAGCGGTAGACGCTGCCAAAGATATGACGCCTGAGGAACGCCAAGCCATGATCCGCAGCATGGTTGAAGGCCTGAGCGACCGTTTGGCAACCGAAGGCGGAAGTGCCGAGGAATGGGCGCGCTTGATCATGGCCTTGGGCAATCTGGGAGAGTTGGACCGGGCCGCCGCGATCTATGCCGAGGCGCAAAAGACATTCGCCGGCCGCACGGTAGAATTGAGCGGTTTGCGACAGGCAGCGGTGGAGGCAGGCCTGCCCGTCGGCGGCACACCTTGAACCAATTCGGGGCCCAATTTGAAAAGATGGACGCGTTTGCCGAGGTGTTGCCTGTCATGGGGTCGTTGGCCGGGCTTGATTTTGGCGACAAAACCATCGGCGTGGCCATATCGGACCGTCTGCGCGGGGTGGCCACCCCGACCCTGACCATTCGGCGGGTCAAGTTTACGGTTGATGCCGAGGCGCTGATAAAACTGCTGGCCGAGCGCGAGGTTGTGGGGTTGGTGCTGGGCCTGCCGCGCAACATGGACGGATCGGAAGGCCCGCGTGCCCAAGCCACCCGCGCTTTTGCCCGCAACCTGTCACGGCTGACGCCTTTGCCGCTGGCCTATTGGGATGAGCGTCTGTCCACAGTCGCCGCCGAACGCGCCTTGATCGAGGCGGATACGTCGCGCAAACGTCGCAAAGAGCTGATAGATCACGTCGCGGCCAGCTATATCTTGCAAGGTGCGCTGGACCGATTGGCCCATATCAAACGAGGTGCCGCGAATGGTGGATGAGATCTGGAAACGCGACGAGGTGGAAAGCCCATGTGTCAAGTTATGCGTGATCCACCCCGAAACGCGGTTATGCGTGGGCTGCTATCGGTCGATTGACGAGATAAGCGTATGGTCGCGCATGCCCGCCGAGGCACGCCACGCGGTAATGGAAGAGCTGCCTACGCGGGCCAAGCTGTTGACCAAGCGGCGCGGTGGGCGCAAAGGGCGGATGAACGCCACTTAGCCGAAGATCACTTTGCGCAGCATATTCAGCGCAACCAGCGTGATAAACATCGCAAAGATGCGTTTCAGCGGGGCCGGGTCCATCGTATGGGCCAATTTCACGCCGATTGGGGCGGTTAGCAGCGTCATGGCGATTGTTACGCCAAAGGCCGGCAGGTTGACCGCGCCGATGGTGTAGGGCGGCGGGTTGGCGATATCTACCAGCAAAAACCCGATCACGGACGGCACAGCGATAATGATGCCAAAGCCTGCGGCGGTGGCGACGGCGCGGTGGATCGGCATGTTATAAAGGCTCATGGTTGGAACACCGAAAGAGCCGCCGCCAATGCCCATCAGCACCGAAAAGAAGCCCACGCCCGCGCCAATCGCCCCACGCTTTGGCCCGGTGGGCATGGCCTGCCCAAGCCGCCAATGCGACTTGCCAAAGGCCATGTACAGGCCCGCGCACAGCGCCAGAACGCCAAAGATGATTTGCAAGGTCGGCGTGCGCAAGGAGGACGCGACCAACATGCCGAGCGTCGCCCCTGTCGCGATATAGGGCCACCAGCCGCGCAGCACATCCCAATCGACCGCGCCCTTTTTATTATGCGCCATGACCGAGCGGGCCGAGGTGACGATGATCGTGGCCAAGGACGTGGCCAAACAGACTTGCATTAGCTCTGGCCCGCCATAACCTAAATGGCTGAAGGCATAAAAGAACGCAGGCACCAAAATGATGCCGCCACCGACCCCAAGCAGGCCCGCGATGACCCCGGCAAACGCGCCGATCCCCATCAGCAAAACGATCATCGGCAGCAGCGTGGCAATATCGGGCATGGGTATCGGCCTTGTAAAAACTGAGTCGCAGATCAATAGCGTGCGCGCGGCCTTGGCACCAGTGGGGCGAGGAGTGACTAGAGCACGGCGGCTTGCGGTTCCAATTCTGCAAGGGCAGCGGTGTAGACCTCTAGGCCTGCGCCGTCGCGGCTGGCGCCTTCGGACAAGGTGCGCCGCCATGCGCGCGCGCCGGGGCGACCATGGAACAGGCCAAGCATATGGCGGGTGATTTGGTGCAAGCGCCCGCCAGTGGCCAAATGCTGGGCGATATAGGGGCGCATGTTTTCGGCCACATCAAAGGCCGAATGCTGGGGCGCATCGCCCCACAGGGCATCGGCCCCCAGCAAAACCGAGGCCGGATCATGATAGGCCGCGCGCCCGATCATCACACCGTCCAGCCCTTGGGCCAGCAAATTCTGCGCCAGATCCAAGTTGGCGATGCCGCCGTTGATACAAATCGTCAACTCGGGGAAGTGTTGTTTCATGCGCAGCACCAGCGCGTAATCCAAAGGCGGGATTTCGCGGTTTTCCTTGGGTGACAGACCTTTTAGCCAAGCTTTGCGGGCATGGATGATAAAATGTGTCACCCCTGCCCCGGCCACGGTTTCCAAGAACCGCGGCAAAACGGTTTCGGGATCATCGTCATCCACCCCGATCCGGCATTTGACCGTTACGGGAACATGGGTTTCTGCCTGCATCGCGGCCACGCAATCGGCCACCAGTGATGGCCGCTCCATCAGCACCGCGCCAAAACAACCCGATTGCACGCGGTCAGAGGGGCAGCCTACATTCAGGTTGATCTCATCATAGCCATGGGACCGGGAGAAGTTGACGGCGCGGGCGAGTTCGGACGGGTCAGAGCCGCCGAGTTGCAAAGCAATGGGGTGTTCGGCGTCCGAATACGTCAGCAGGCGGTCGCGAGGCCCGTGCAAAATGGCAGCGGCTGTGACCATTTCGGTGTAAAGCATCGCGCGCCGGGTCATCAGCCGGTGAAAGTAGCGGCAATGGCGATCCGTCCAATCCATCATCGGCGCGACAGACAGGCGTGCTGCAGTGTAAGCCACTTTATTCATTGGATTATTCGGCATCTAGTTTTGATCTCACTGGGCGGTACTTTGCACAATCCTGGCCTTTTTGGGCCGACACATCCCCGACAGCAGGTCACAAGGCTGCCAAATCTACTTTGAGGGCGACTGATATGGGCTCAATTCTTGAAGGTAAACGTAAAGGTGGCATTTTTCGTTGCCGCGCCCAGATCGTTATAGAGTCTAAAGGGCGGATCGTCCATCAAGTTGCGACCAGTTTCGACCGGCATGCACTGCAAAAGCGTAGGGGACGTGACGGGAGAGAAGGCACAAAGCGTAGGGGACGTTTGATGCGGTCAGGTGAATTCGACCACTTGAAAGCAAAGGGAAATGACAATGGCCGTAGCGACTGGCAGCTTCTTCACAAGATCAAAAATGAGGTCGGCATCAGGTCGGGGTCCCGCAACCGTCCAGACCTACCTGAGCCACCTGAGCGCCGTTTTGGCGAGCGCGCGCAGCGCATGCGGCTATGCGATTGACCGGCCGCGTGGTCCAATTCTGGTCATAGCCATGACATCGGG
This sequence comes from uncultured Pseudorhodobacter sp., assembly GCA_965363575.1. Classification (GTDB taxonomy): domain Bacteria; phylum Pseudomonadota; class Alphaproteobacteria; order Rhodobacterales; family Rhodobacteraceae; genus Pseudorhodobacter. Next base: position 5,637 of record CBDTUV010000183.1, read on the forward strand.
ATGCCCATGCAAAAGCGGATGGCCAAACCATGGAAAAATGAAGGATGTGTTCCGTAGCACTTTGAAAAAGCGCCAAGCCTGAGGTTCTAGCCGATCAGGTGGAGCGGGATCGACCATAATCTTCAATTGGGGCGACAACCCTGATTTATGTTTCAAATACCTGAGGGGACCCGGGAAAGCATACGCCTGCCACCCCCCAAAAACATTTGGATTTTGTGGACGACATCTAAAACGGACCACGTTTTCGGTCATGTCCGGTGCCTGAGGTTTTGCCGCCTCACACGGTACTTTCTGCGAACAAATATTGTCGGTTTTGCCCTTTCGTGACTTAAATGGCCCAGAACCAGAACGGATGGTTGCAAGCGCGAGCATTTACAATTCACAGGCTTGAAAGTGGCATTCATTCGGCCCATGTCAGGCCCATGATGAAACTCAGGTATCATAAGAGGGCCTTGCCTTTCGCAGGTCAAACACTGA